>JAOIVE010000038.1 GCA_028223895.1 Rickettsiales bacterium | reverse complement strand
AGTTCAGGCATATAAGCTTGATAGCAAATCAGATGATGGAATGCCATATTTAGGTAAAATGTATGGAGGAAATGCCAGCTCCGGCGCTATAGGCACCTGCATAACTGGAGCTGGCACATCATCAACATACACACGCAGTAACGAATCACCCGCATGTGAGGTAAGCTTTCCTATTTTTTAGGCAGCTTTTTTATTGCTCTTATGGTCAATTATAATTTCGTCATTTTTCAAACCTATTTGCAAATCAGCACCATCTTTAATAGTTCCATCAATTATTAAAGTTGCCAGCTTATTTTGCAATTCATGCTGAATAACCCTCTTTAAAGGACGCGCCCCATATGCTGGATCATATCCTTTATCGGCAATAAACTTTTTAGCCTTTTCATCAAGATCTATAGTTATATTGCGCTGAGCAAGCATTTTTCTTAAGCCATCAAGCTGAACATCAACAATCTTGGCCATATCTTTGCGATCAAGACGATGAAACAATGTGATTTCATCAAGACGGTTAAGAAATTCCGGCCTGAAAGACGCCCTTACTATCTCCATAACCTGATCTTTCACCAAAGATACATCTTCGCCATCTTTCTGATTCACCAATATCTCAGAGCCAAGATTTGATGTAAGAATAATAATAGTATTTTTAAAATCTACCGTTCTACCCTGACCATCGGTTAAACGCCCATCATCTAATACCTGCAATAATATATTGAAAACATCAGGGTGCGCTTTTTCTACCTCATCAAATAATATAACCTGATATGGACGTCTTCTGACAGATTCGGTTATAACACCACCTTCTTCATAACCAACATATCCTGGAGGCGCCCCTATAAGGCGTGCAACTGCATGCTTTTCCATATATTCAGACATATCAAGACGCAACATTGCCGAAGGGTCATCAAACAGGAATGAGGCCAGTGTTTTTGTAAGTTCCGTCTTACCAACACCAGTTGGGCCTAAGAACAGGAATGATCCAAGAGGACGATTAACATCCTGCAATCCGGCTCTTGAACGCCTTACAGCCTCACTCACCGCTTTTATTGCCTCGCTTTGGCCTATAACATTCTTTCCTAGTTCTTCTTCCATTTTAAGAAGCTTATCTCTTTGCCCTTCAAGCATTTTTTCAACAGGTATGCCTGTCCAGCGAGATACAATTGATGCAATATCTTCGTCAGTAACTGCCTCTTTTAGCATATTTTGCGATTCTTGCTTTTCAGCATCTTTTAACTTTTTCTCAAGATCAGGGATTATTCCATATGTCAATTCTCCGGCTCTTGCTAAATTTCCCTCCCTTTGAACACGTTCTAATTCTGATCTGGCATTATCCAACTCTTCTTTTACCTTCTGACCTTTTTGAATCTTCAGTTTTTCCGCCTGCCACTGACTAGTCATATCAGCCGTTTTTCTTTCTAAATCTTTCAACTCTTCTTCTAATTTGCTCAGACGATCTTTTGAAGCGCTATCTTTTTC
Organism: Rickettsiales bacterium; assembly: GCA_028223895.1. GTDB lineage: Bacteria > Pseudomonadota > Alphaproteobacteria > Rickettsiales > UBA6187 > JAOIVE01. The sequence continues at coordinate 9,356 of JAOIVE010000038.1, read as the reverse complement.
TTTCTTAAGGGCTTCTTTTTCTATTTTTAGCTGTATAACTTTTCGATCCATTTCATCAATCTGCTCAGGCTTGCTATTTACCTCCATCCGCAAACGACTGGCAGCCTCATCCATTAAATCAATCGCCTTATCTGGCAAAAATCTATCTGTGATATATCTGTTAGATAATGTTGCAGCTGCAACAATTGCAGAATCTGCTATGCGTATACCGTGATGAAGTTCATATTTTTCCTTAATACCGCGTAAAATTGAAATAGTATCTGCTTCAGTTGGCTCTGATACATAAACTGTCTGGAACCTTCTGGCTAAAGCTGCATCTTTTTCTATATATTTTCTATATTCGGCTAATGTTGTTGCTCCAACACAATGTAATTCTCCGCGAGCAAGTGCCGGCTTTAATAAATTAGACGCATCCATTGAACCTTCTGATGCACCGGCACCAACTAATGTATGCAATTCATCTATAAACAGAACTACCTCTCCGGCTGAGGCCTTAATTTCATTTAATACCGACTTTAAACGCTCTTCAAATTCACCGCGAAATTTTGCGCCAGCAATTAACGCTCCCAAATCAAGAGCTATCAATTTACATGACTTTAGGTTATCTGGCACGTCTCCGGCCACAATACGCTGCGCCAATCCCTCAATTATCGCAGTTTTACCAACTCCTGGCTCTCCTATTAAAACAGGATTATTTTTAGTTCTGCGTGATAAAACCTGTACTGAACGGCGTATCTCTTCATCTCTTCCAATTACAGGGTCAAGCTTTCCATTTGCAGCTAATTCAGTCATATCAGTTGCATATTTTTTCAAAGCATCAAAATTCGATTCTGCAGTTTCGCTATCTGCAGTCCGTCCTTTTCTAAAACTATCTATTGCTAAAGATAATTTGGTAGAATCAACATCATTATTTTTTAATATCTTGCCAACAGCAGAGTCGCTCTGCGCCAAAGCCTGCAATATGCGCTCGATAGTTACAAAACTATCACCTGATTTTGCAGCTATTTTTTGCGCTAAATCCAAAGCTTTTGCAGTTTCAGGAGCCATAAATATCTGCCCTGCACCTGAACCTGTAACTTTTGGCAATTTTTCAAGCTCATTTTCAATATCACTCTGCAATTTATCAACATTGCCACCGCACGATAAAACCAGCTTTGCAACCAAATCATCCTCATCATCGAGCATAGCTTTTAAAATATGTTCAGGAGTAAATTTTTGATTTCCTTGAGAAACAGCATAATTTTGTGCTGACTGTATTATATTACCACTTTTTTGCGTGAATTTACTAAAATCCATAATTTTTTGCCTCACATATCTACAAATTTTGACCAACGTAACATTTTCGTGTATAAATATATCGCTGCCCTGTATTTTATATATGGTGGCATTTAGCCTAACTTCAAGGACTGTGAATGAAAAAAATTATATATATATTTTCTATTATTTGTCTGCTTACATATAGCAAATCTTCATTTGCGGCTACAGATGACACAGATAAACTACAAACCGCACCCTGGTATAAAGTATATTGGGGAGGTTTTCATATTGCTAATTTATGGACAGAAATAACTGACGGCCAGATAAAGGCTGTAATAGAATCATATGGCCTTGTAAAAACCTTAAGTAAATATGAAAGTTCAACCAAATCCAGCTATATAAAAAAAGATAATAGGTTTCTTCCGGCTCATTTTCAGACCATTTTTAAGCAAAGACATGGATCACGCTCAATTGATATAAAATATAATGATAGCGGAAATATAAAGGATGAAGCTGTTATACCACCAGATAACAGATTAAAAAGACCAGCCGTTGAAGATGCAAAAAAGAAAAATGCTGTCGATCCTTTAACAGCAATTCTTGTTGCCCGCCAGAAAATTAAAAATGGCCTGAAAAATGGCAATGATAAATTCAGCATTAACATGTATGATGGCAGAAGATTGTCAGAGTTGGATTTCACAATTTATGGAAAACAACAGAAAACTATCAAAAACCGACAATATGACGTTATAAAAATTGACTTTAAACGCCTTCCAATAGAAGGATATACCGATAATGAGCTAAAACGTTTTAAATCTGAAGAGCCTGTATTTACATTATATTTAGAAGATAACGATCTTATGCTGCCAATAAAAGCTGAGGCTGACGCTCCTTTAGGTACAGCAGTGCTGCTTATGGAAAAAGACTGCCTGACTTTAAGTCAATGCAACGGTGGAAAATCTCAAAAACTTGCTAAGAAATAAGTTTTGCCAATTACATAAAATCATATCAGTTTTATAGTAATATTAGTTAGCGTTGATTAGTTTTTCCTTGTATTTATATAATTTTTGTACAAACCTGTACTCGTTTTAATTTGCTGGAATTACATAATAATGTCTTTAAAAATTGCTATTCAAATGGATGATATTGACTCAATCAATATTGAGTCAGACTCCACTTTCATTCTAGCTTTAGAAGCACAAAAACGTGGATATAAAATTTTTTACTATATGCCGTGGCAGTTATCTTTATATAAAAATCAGGTTATTGCTAACGCAACTGAAATTACATTATACGACAATAAAGATGCTTATTATAAGCTTGGAGAAAATATAATTTTAGACCTTCAGGATGTTGATGTTGTTTTGATGCGCCAGGATCCTCCCTTTGACATGAACTATATTACTTATACATATTTACTAGAGAGAATAAGTGATAAAACACTGGTTATTAATAATCCTGCTGAAGTCAGGAATTCGCCTGAAAAGATATTTGCAACTCTTTTTCACGACCTGATGCCACCAACTCTGATTTCAAGAGATACAGCAATTATGCAGGAATTTTATAATGAACATAAGGATATTATTATAAAACCACTACATGCATTTGGTGGGCAGGATATTCACAGAATCGGGGAAAATAGTGACAATTTTCAAGAACTAGCTAAAAATTTATGCGATAAATATAATGAACCAATTATGCTGCAATCATTTCTTCCTCAAGTCATAGAAGGAGATAAGAGAATTATTCTGATTGATGGTGAATTTGCAGGCGCAATATTAAGGGTTCCTAAAAGCGGTGATATAAGATCAAATCTTGCTTGCGGCGGCACAGCGGTAAAAACTCAACTTACAGCAAAAGAAGCTGAAATTTGTGATATATTATCACCAAAACTAAGGCGCAAAGGGCTTATGTTAACGGGAATAGATGTAATTGGCGGCTATCTTACAGAAATAAATGTGACTTCACCCACAGGCATAAGAGCCATAAACAAACTAAATGAAACATGTCTTGAAGCAATTTTCTGGGATAAAGTGGAAAGCAAATTATAAATTAATTATTATTTACTTTATCGCCCTCAGATTTTTCAGCTATATCAGCTTTTTCATATTCTTTTTCTTCAAAGTAAGACACCCATAAGCTTTTATCAGCTTGCTCATATAAATCTTTGACAGAGTAGCTGGCAACTTTATTAGAAGAAGAACAGGCCGTAGTTAACAAACTCAAGAAAAATACCAGAATCAAAACTCTCATAATAACCTCCTAAATATGCATCGAAGTGATAGTACACAACAAATATTACAGTCTTATTACATTCCTCCAAATTATAAAAATTTAATATTATACAGCCATAGATAAACAATCTACAGCTATCTTCTAACCTAGGATTATATTTGCAATATCATCAAAGCAACTTTGAATATTTTCAGCTATGAAAGCAGATTTTCCAGAATCGGATTTTTCTCTCAAGTCGGATTCTATAGGTATATGACCTAAAAATTTATATCCTTCCTTATTTGCATATGCCTCAACAGCGCCTTTTCCAAAAACATGATGGCGTGTTCCGGACTCATCTTCGAGATAGCTCATATTTTCTACAATTCCAAATATTGGAATATCAACTTTGTCAAACATATTTGCCGCTTTTTTAACATCAAGCAAAGCTACCTCCTGTGGCGTTGAAACAAGAACTACACCGCTAACAGGAACTTTCTTTGACATACTAATCTGAATATCACCAGTTCCCGGAGGAAGATCAAAAATTAAATAATCTATATTTTCCCACATTGTTCCATAAACCAACTGATAGAAGGCCTTAACAATCATCGGCGCGCGCCATATTGTAGCTCTTTGAGGATCAATAAGATGACCTATAGATATCGATGAGATACCATCTTTTACATGAGGTATCATTTTATTTTCCTTGTTTATATCAGGACTACCGCTAACTCCCAATATATGAGGAATAGAAGGGCCATATATATCGGCATCAACTATACCAACCTTATATCCTTTTCTTTTAAGGGCAAAGGCCAGTTGCGATGAAACTGTAGATTTTCCAACTCCACCTTTGCCTGATGCAACAGCAATAACATTTTTAACACCAGGAATTTTTAAAATATCTGACTTATTTTGCATATTTGCCGCTTTAGCATTTTTAGTATCAGCAGTTAAAACCACAGTAACATTAAAAGATGAATCTAAATCAAGGATTTTTGTTTTACATTTTTGCCTTAAATCTTCCAAATCTGAAATTTTATCAGGAGAAGACTGCAAAGAAAATCCTATATTATTATCTCTTATAACGATTGAGGAAACTCTTCCTGATGTAACAATATCCATATCGCTATCAGGATCCTTGATAGTTTGCAGTGCTTTTTTTATGCTATCTTGATTTAACTGTGACATTCGCTTGTAATCTTTAATGGTTGTATTATAACATACCTCTATAAAATATATCAGGTCTGTTATCTGCTAGCATACACATATATTTTATATATGATATAGTAACTTTTTTGGGAAATAAATTATGTCTTGGGATGATAACGAAAAAGGTGGCGGCAATAAAAGCCCTTGGGGAAACAGACCAAATGGAGGGCGACAACAATCAAATGAGCCTGATATAGATGAATTTATTCGCAAAGGGCAGGAAAAAATTCAGTCCATCTTTTCAGGAGGAGGAGGAAAAAATGATAACGGACTTCCTCAGAAAAATGTAATTTTCATCCTTATATCCATAGCTGCAATTTTGTGGCTGGCATCAGGAATTTATACAGTAAATACTAAGGAAGAAGGCGTTGTTTTACGTTTTGGAGAATATACCAGAACAACAAAACCCGGTCTTAACTACCACTTGCCATCGCCTATTGAAAAAGTAATAAAAGTCAGGGTTACTGATCGTTATACAACAGAGATAGGCAATGCCAGCAGATTTGATCGTCGTACGCGTCGCGATCAGGGATCAAAGGAACTTTTAATGCTAACAGGTGACGAAAATATTGTTAGCGTTAATGCTGAGGTTCAGTGGGAAATTGCAAATGCAAGAAAATTTCTGTTCAATGTTTCTGACCCGGTTGACACATTAAAAGATGCCGCAGAAAGCTCTATGAGAGAGATTATTGGAACAACCTCTATAAATTCTATTCTTGCAAATCAGGTTATTAATTCAAGCGATCAAAACGAGCTTGAAGCTTCAGGTTCAGGGCGCGAAGCTGTACAGCTTAATGCAAAAAAACTTCTGCAAAGCATTTTAGATTCTTATGATTCAGGAATTGATGTAAAAGAAGTTAATATGAAAGCTCTTCCGCCTTCTGCCAGCATTTCAATAAAAGTATTCTCAAGAAATGATGATGGAAGCATTCGCTATGATGAAAATAATAATCCTGTAATGGAAAATGTTGTAACTACTGTTGAAAAGGCATTTAAAGATGTACAGGCAGCAAATGCTGAAAGGCAGGATTTAATTAACAAAGCCTCTGCTCGTAGCAATGAGCTTATTCCTGAGGCAAGAGGTGAAGCTGAAAAAATTCTCCAGGAAGCTGAAGGTTATAAAAGCGAAGTAGTTGCAAAGGCTGAAGGTGAAGCAAAACGCTTTTTATCTGTATATAATGAATATAAAAATGCCAAAGATGTTACTAAAAGACGAATATATTTGGAAACAATGGAACAAGTCTTAAATGAGAAAGACATTATAATACTTGATACCGGCAAAAATGGCGTGCTGCCATATCTTCCATTAAATGAATTAAAAAAGTAGGTCATAAAATGATTAATTCAAAATTTATAATAATATTAGCAATAGCTGGAATATTCTTACTTTTAAATTCTGTATTTATAGTCAAGCAGACCGAACAGGCTATTGTTCTGGAATTTGGTAAACCAGTTCAATTTAAAGATGGCGATAAAGTAGTAAGCTATATAAATAGTCCGGGTTTAAAATTTAAGGTTCCATTCATACAGGATGTTGTATTTTTTGATAATAGGGTGCTAAATTTTCGCGCTGCTGATAAAGAAATTTTAGATGTTGAACAAAAAACCCTAACTGTTAATGCATTTGCAAAATATAAAATAACTGATCCTTTGAAATTTTATGAAACCGTAACTGATGAAAGAGGAATAGACAGAGGCCTTGATAAAATTTTTGAGGCAAGCTTACGTGATAATATAGGAAGTATTCCTCTGAAAAAGCTTCTGACTGAAGTTAGAAAAGATGTAATGGTTTCTCTAAAAGAAGATGTAAGAAAAAAAGCTGAATCTTTTGGAATTAAAGTTTTTGATGTTCGTATTGTACGCGCCGATTTACCTAAAGAAAATAGTGATGCAATTTTCAAGCGTATGTATTCTGATCGCGATAAAGAAGCTCGTGAATCAAGAGCGCAAGGAAAAGAAGAGGCTAAAATCATAGTTGCAACAGCTCAAAAGGAATCTACAGTTATCAGAGCCAATGCAAGTCGTGATTCAAATATTATTCGCGGTGATGGCGAAGCAAAAGCAACTAAAATATTTGCTGATGCATTTAATAGAGATCCTGATTTTTATTCATTTTATCGTTCTATGCAAGCTTATAAGCAAACAATGAAGGACTCAGAAAAAACAAGGGTGATATTATCTCCAGATAGTGACTTTATGAGATATTTTGGTTCAATAACAGGCTCTAAATAAGAAGTTTATATAATGAAAAGAAAAATAGCCTTAATATTATTATCTATATCAATAATATTTAATTCTACAACATTTGCCCGCTCGTCAACTCAGAGCTTTGCGCCTTTAGTTGAAAGATTAATGCCGGCGGTTGTTAACGTATCTACAACACAGAAATCTATAGCAGGTACAGATATAAGCAAAATGTTACCTCGTGACTTTCCGCCAGGATCACCATTTGAAGGCTTGCCTGAATTATTTGAGAAATTCTATAATAAACGTGAAATAGGCCCAGGTCGCAAGGCAACATCACTGGGCTCTGGCTTTGTTATAGATCCTGAAGGTTACATTGTAACTAACAACCATGTGATCGAAAATGCCGAAGAAATTACAGTTACATTTCATGACGATAGAAAATATAATGCAAAAGTAGTAGGAACTGATCCAAAAACTGACATTGCATTATTAAAGATTGATACAGATGAAGAGCTTACCTATGTAAAATGGGGTAATTCAGATGATGCAAGAGTTGGCGATTGGGTTATTGCCATAGGCAATCCTTTTGGTCTTGGTGGCTCAGTATCTGCTGGGATTATATCAGCAAGAGCGCGCGACATAAATATGGGGCCATTTGATGACTTCATACAAACAGATGCTGCTATTAATAAAGGAAACTCCGGAGGGCCATTATTTGACAGTAAAGGTCAGGTTATAGGCGTAAATTCGGCAATATTTTCTCCATCTGGCGGCAATGTCGGAATCGCATTTTCCGTACCTGAAAGACTGGTTACTCCGGTTATAAAGCAGCTAAAAGAGCATGGAAGAACATTCCGCGGCTGGCTAGGTGTTAAAATTCAGACAGTAACTGAGGACATAGCTGAAAGTCTTGGCCTAAAAAAGGAGATCGGCGCGCTAGTGCTGGAAGTAACTACAGGCAGCCCTGCTGATAAAGGCGGAATTATACCTGGAGATATAATATTGTCATTTGATGGGCATGAAGTTTCTTCTATGCGTAAATTGCCTCGCATTGTTGCAGAAACGGATGTAGGAAAAGCCGTTAAGATTACCGTATGGAGAAATTCAAAAGAGATTCCTCTGACAGTAAAAGTTGCTCAGCTAGATGAGGAAGATGACAAAAAATATAGTCAGGAAAACCAGGATAACGAAAAAGAAAGTAAAGAGGTTGAAATAATTGGCCAATCAATCTTAGATATGCAATTGGCAAATATATCATCTGAAGTCAAAAAACGTTATAATCTTGATAATTCAATAACTGGTGTTGCTATAATTGGCGTTAAAAAAGATGGCTCTGCTGCAAAAAAAGGTTTACGAGCTGGAGATATAATAATATCAGTTAATCAGGAAAAAGTTTCCCACTTGTCTGATTTACAGCAAGCAATTGAAAAAGCCAAGAAGGCTAAACGCAAATCAGTATTACTCCTGGTGCAGCATCTTGGCGAAAGTCAGTTTGTTGCCCTGCCGCTTGAGTAATAAATTTTAATATTATGTAAGGACTAAAATTATGAATAATGATAAACAAAAAGCGTTGGACTCGGCTCTTTCACAAATAGAAAAAGTATTTGGAAAAGGCTCCGTAATGAAGTTGGGAGAGCACGCTAAAGTAAAAGTTGATGCTATATCTACAGGATCATTAGGCATTGATGTTGCTTTAGGCATTGGCGGAATTCCTCGTGGCCGTATAATTGAAATTTTTGGCCCTGAAAGCTCAGGAAAAACCACTCTTACCTTACATATAATTGCTGAAGCACAGAAGAAAGGCGGCGCATGTGCTTTTGTTGATGCAGAACATGCTTTAGATCCTGATTATGCTGAAAAACTTGGTGTTAACACTAATGAGCTTGTTGTTTCTCAGCCAGATACCGGGGAGCAGGCTTTAGAAATAACTGATACTTTAGTGCGCTCTGGTGCGGTTGATATTGTAGTAGTTGACTCTGTTGCAGCCCTTACTCCACGCGCGGAAATTGAAGGCGACATGGGCGATTCTCATATGGGATTGCAGGCACGTTTAATGAGTCAGGCTTTGCGCAAGCTAACTGCATCTGTATCACGTACTGGCTGTACTGTTATTTTCATTAACCAGATTCGTATGAAAATTGGCGTTATGTTTGGAAATCCAGAGACAACAACTGGTGGAAATGCATTAAAATTCTACTCATCTGTTCGTCTTGATATACGTCGCGTGAGTGCTTTGAAGGATAAGGATGAGGTTGTTGGTAACCTGACAAGAGTTAAGGTTGTAAAAAATAAGGTATCTCCTCCATTTAAACAGGCTGAATTTGATATTATATATGGTGAAGGAATTTCAAGAACTGGCGAGGTTATCGATCTTGGGACTAAACACGATATCATCGAAAAGGCTGGTTCATGGTATTCATATAATAGTGTTCGCATCGGTCAGGGGAAAGAAAATGTCCGCAAATACTTAAAAGAAAATCCTG
>JAOIVE010000037.1 GCA_028223895.1 Rickettsiales bacterium | reverse complement strand
AACCTGGCGTCCTGACCGCTAGACGAAGGGGACATAAGAAAATTTCAAATGCGTGCGCACTTTTATAGGAACTTTATGATAAAATCAAGAACTCTTTAATAAAAAATACCATAATATTAAGAATCTTCCCTCAAACTATCACGAATCGAAACTAATTGATCTCGCATTTTTTCAATCTGAGAAATTTCTTCACTGTTAAACTCTATCGAAGAAATGGAATCAAAAGAACTACTTCCAACCGACTCACCAAATAAATCTTTCTGGTTATCAATATTTATAAGATTATCATTATCCTCCAAAAGATCACTATCTGCAATATTATCAACAGAACCCAGTAATATCTGCTCAGAAGAATTTCTCTTGCTAAGAAAATTCTTAACACCCTTTATGGTATAACCCTGATTATATAAAAGCGACTTTATCTGAGATATGGTTTTTATATCTTCTGGACGGTAATATCTCCTGCCACGACGCTTTTGAGGATTAATTTGATTAAATTTATTTTCCCAGAAGCGCAAAACATGGGTAGCAACCCCAAGCTCCTCTGCTACTTCTCCTATGGTACGTAATGCTGTTGGTGATTTTTCAGAAGACATATTCACAATCTATAGTTTATTTATTAATAAGATCTTTTAAAATATTTGATGCATAGAAGCTTACCACTTTTCTTGCAGAAATAGGAACTTCTTTTTTTGTTTTTGGATTACGCCCAACCCTGGCTTTTTTGCTGCGAACCTTAAAAGTTCCAAAAGAAGAAAGCTTAACTTCACCCTCTTTATCAAGCCCATCATTAATCTCTTCTATTATTGAATCTATTATATCAGAGCACTCAGCGCGCGAATAACCAAATCTGCGATAGATTTTATCAACCAAATGGGCACGTGTTACAGTTTCGGACATCTAATTCCTACATATTAAGTTGTAATAAAAATGAAGTTAGAAAGGAAACTAGCCACTCTTGCGAAATTCGTCAAGAGAGTTTTACAAAAAACTTCACTTTTCTTACCATTTTAATAAAACAGCCCCCCATGTGAGCCCTCCACCTATGGCTGTAAAGGCAATTACATCACCTTTTTTTATCTTACCTGCAGAAACTCCATCAAAAAGAGCTAACGGAATTGACGCCGCTGACGTATTAGCATGATTATGTACTGTGCTAATAACATTACTTTCTGATATTTTTAGTTTCTTGGCAACCATATCCATTATACGTCTGTTAGCCTGATGCGGAATTAAATAATTAATATCTTCTACACTCAGACCATTCTTTTTTAATATATCCTTTATCGCCTTGCTCATTTTTGAAGTTGCATGCTTGAAAACTTCCTGCCCAACCATCTTAACAACGCCATGAGACTTACTTCCAACACCGCCATCAGTATATAATATATCTTTAAATTCACCGGCAGAATATAATGATGAAGATAAAATCCTGCTTTCTTCATCTTTACTTTTACCTATAACAACTGCACCAGCACCATCACCAAATAAAACGCATGTTCCTCTATCCTGCCAATCAACAATTGAAGACATTTTATCCACACCAATAACCAAAACATTATCTGCCTGACCTGATTTTATAAAACTTTCGGCAATTGAAACCGCATATATAAAACCAGCACACACAGCTTGCACATCAAATGCACCACAGCCATTTGTTATTGATAGTTTTTCCTGCACATGAACAGCAGTTGAAGGGAATATCTTATCCGCAGTTGTAGTAGCAACAACTATAAGGCCAATATCATTAGCATCTATGCCAGCAGAAGATATAGCAATTTTTGCAGCCTTGGCTGCCATATCTGAACTTAATTCATCATCTCTTGCTATGTGACGTTGTTTTATACCAGTACGAGATGTTATCCACTCATCATTTGTATCAACTATCTTTTCTAAATCGACATTAGTGACGATTCTTTCAGGCAAATATGCTCCACAACCAAGAATGGCAGCTTCAGTCATAATTGCTCCTCATCATATTCATCTTCTATCCCAACTTCTTCAAGAACAGCAAGTTCCTGAGTAATTTTTTCATTTATATTATTTGCAGCAAGCTCTACAGCAACAGATATAGCATTGGCAAAACCTATATCATCAGTTCCGCCATGACTTTTAACTGCTATACCATTTAGGCCTAAAAACATCGCACCATTATGCAAACGAGGATCAAGCTTTCTAAACGTCTTTTTTAAAGATCTGCTGGCAAGTATTCCACCAAGAAAAGCAAGTGGAGAACCCTTAAATGCCTGCTTTACAAAATCACTACAAATTTTTGCAGTTCCTTCAGCTGTCTTAAGAGCAACATTGCCGGTAAATCCATCAGTAACGACTACATCAGTCTTACCGCCTGCAATATCATCTCCTTCAACAAATCCCTGAAAATTAAGCGGATATTCGCCTTCACGTAATTCTTCTGCTGCCGATTTAACAACTTCAGAACCTTTTATATCCTCAACCCCAACATTAAGCAGGCCAATTGTTGGCGAAGGAATATCAAGTATAACTTTGGCAAATGCATCACCCATTATTGCAAACTGAACCAGATTATCCGAATTGCAATCAATATTTGCACCCAAATCAAGCAATACACATCTGCCTTTTCTGGTAGGAAATATCGAGGTTATAGCTGGTCTGTCAATACCTGGAAGTGTGCGCAAAACCAATTTTGCCATCGCCATCAACGCGCCTGTATTTCCAGCTGAAACAACTGCACTCGACTTTCCTGATTTTACAGAATCAATAGCCAGACGCATGCTTGAATTTTTCCCCTTCCTTAAAGCAACAGAAGGCTTATCATTGACTGATATTTCATTTTCGCTATGACATATTGTTGAGCATTCCTTTAATTTAGGCATGCTAGCGAGCAAATCAGACAGGATATTTTTATTCCCATAAAGGAGAAATTTTATATTAGGATATTTTTTGCGCGCGCGATCAGCACCCTTCAACACCGATAGAGGCGCATTATCGCCACCCATAGCGTCAAGAGCAACAGTTAGTTCAACAGAACTTGATACCACAAATTCCCCCTAATTAAATTTAAACCTAAGCTCAGGCATAATGCTCCATATAAAAAAGAGCATAACGCCGAGACACATCACAGCAACATATTAAATAGTGCAACGTGACGCAAAGCTTTATTTAAAGAACTTCTGCTTCTGTTTCGTCAATCTTTTCATCATTGTCATTCTCAACGATAACCTGACGACCTTTATAAGTACCATCAGCCTTACAAAGGTGGTGCGGCAACTTATATTCACCAGTTGTAGGATCTATAACCACGTTAACTTTTTTTAAAGCATCGTGAGAACGACGTTGTCCACGTCTTGACTTGGATATTTTCTGCTTTGGAACAGCCATGATTTATTTACCTTCAATTAATCTTTGCCTATCGTGCAAATTTCTTGTATATAATCAACTCCCCGTTTTTCGAGGAAGAGACCTTATAATATAAAATAGTCACGAAATCTAGTTAAAAAATAATATGACAGAATATAAAAACAAATTTTTCTTCTACAAGTTAATTAAACAGGGCGTTATTCTACTTTTCGTAGCAGCTTTATCCGCATCTTGTGTAAAGAATTATAGCTCTACAGGATACTCGTTTAATCAAAGCACGATCGACACATTAAAAGTTAATAAGACGCGCAAGGCTGTTGTTGAGCGCAGATTAGGCTCGCCATCAACTGTTTCCACATATGGGGATGATATTTGGTATTATATTTCAACTGAATATGAAAATGTTGCATTTTTTGATCCAAAAATAAAGAAACAAACCGTTTTAGAAATAGAGTTTAACAGCAATGAAACTATAAAAAGTATCAAGAAATATGATGCAAAAGACGCAAAAGCAGTTAATTTTTCAAAAGACAAAACTTATGTTGGAGGAGACGACTTCACTGTTTTGCAGCAATTAATCGGAAATATTGGAAGATTTAACTCGCCATCAGCTCCACAAAGAAATCCTTAAAATAACTACATAATAGTTATTAAAAATGCTGATAGCCTTTCGCTTTGTCTAATTTTATTTCTGATCCATTCAGGTTAAGAACTTTTATTTTTTCATCCGGTTCAGCAATTTCTCCAATTTTTTTAATCGGCAAATTGATTGAATTTCCAATATTAGAAATAAGGTCGGCCTTATCTTTTGATGATGTAAATATAATTTCATAATCATCACCACCGGTTAAAATTTTCTCATAAAAATTATCTAAATCACCGATTAATGATTTTGCAGAATCTGAAAGAGGAACATCCTTGCAATATATTTTTGCGCCAACATTTGAAGATTTACAAATATGTCCTAAATCGGCTATCAGGCCATCTGATATATCAGTGGCACTATTTGCAATCTCATGCAATTTTCTGCTTAACTTTACTCTGGCTTGCGGCAAGTGATAACGATCAACCAAATAATCATCATTTTTTTTAATATTTTGATTTAATATATTTAGCCCCAGATAACTATCACCGATAGTTCCTGTAACATATATATCATCACCTATTTTAGCATTTGAGCGCAAAACCGCCCTGCCCTTTTTAACTTTACCCAATGCAGTTAAAGATAAAACAATATTTCCATCATGACAGGTTGTATCACCGCCAATCAAGCTTCCGCCATACATATCAATATCTTCCTTCAGGCCTTTTGAAAATTCTGATATCCACTTTTCATCAGTGTTTTTATTTAGTGCCAAACCCAGCAAATATCCGACAGGCTCAGCCCCCATAGCGGCTAAATCCGACAAATTAACTCGCAATAATTTTTTAGCAATTAAGGCAGGATCGGTCTTTGCAAAAAAATGTACCCCTTCAATCAGAATATCTTTAGTAGTAATTATCTGATAGTCTGGATCAATATCAACTATAGCCGCATCATCTTTTAAACCTAATGCGCCAGAATATTTACTGGCAAGAGGAGAAAAATATTTTTCTATAATCGAAAATTCATCCATAGCACTTTAATCAAGTTATTAATCACGATAAAATTTAGCCATCTTATCTAAGATACCATTAACAAAGCCAATTTCTTTGTCATCAAAATAATAGCTTGTTACGGTCAAATATTCGTCAATTATCGTCTTATGAGATATGTTTTTAAACATTAATATTTCATATAAAGCAGCACGCAATATTGATTGCAATACAAGGCCTATACGGTCATATTTCCAGTTTTCACCTAAATATTGAGGTATTATTTCATCTAAATCAGATTTTTTCTGACAAACACCTTCAACTATTTTGACAAAAAATTTATCATCAATTTTTACATTACTAACTTCATCGATTTCTTCATGATAGTAGCTTATAATATCCAGAGCAACCTGTGACGGCTTCTTGCTATCAAGCTCAATTTCACTTGCATATAAAGCCTTAACCGCAGCTAACCTTGCCTCAAATCTCTGCTCCAACCCTTCAGGGCGCTCATCTGATTGCGACATTTTATATTCCCATTTTTTGTTTAATTTTTAACATCTCAAGACAAGCAATAGCCGCCCTTCCACCAACATCTTTGCCACTTGCCGATGCACGTTTTTCTGCTTGTTGTTTATTCTCAGAAGTTATTATTCCATAACCAACAGCTGCGTGATATTTTATAGCAAGATCATTAATTCCGCGCGCTGACTGCTCACATACATAATCATAATGCGTAGTTTCACCGCGAATTACACATCCCAAAGTTATATAACCATCATATTTTTTGCTGGATATAGCCATATGCAAAGCTGAAGGAATTTCAAAACATCCCGGAACTTCCAGAAATTCATACTCACAATCTGCTTTTTTTAATATATTTTCTACAGACTCTTTCATCTGCTTTGCTATATCTTCATAAAAGCCCGCAACTATAATAGCTATTTTTGTCAAAACTCACTCCCGCATATAATTATAATAAAGCTTTGCGCAATACACCACACTAGCTTATATAGTAGATAGTCTTAAAGTCACGGCAAATATGTACTATTAAATATATAGGGTAAAATAATGGCAGCAAAAATAAATCGCTATATTTTAACTTTATCATGTAAAGACACTACAGGAATTGTTGCAGCTGTATCTGGAATGCTGACAGATATCGGAGGATTCATTACCGAATCTGCACAATGGGGAGATATCTCAACAAAAAAATTTTTTATGAGAACAGTATTTGATACCGATAAATACAAGGTTGATCATATCAGAGATTTATTCAGGAAAGTCGCCGATAAATTTGAAATGATGTGGGAAATTACTGATACATCTGTAAAAACTCGTGTTTTATTAATGGCATCAAAACAGGATCACTGCCTTAGCGATCTTCTTAACCGCCATTCGCGAGGTGATTTCAATGCCCAAATACCAGCTGTTATATCTAATCACGAAGACGTTCAAGACATGGTTAAGTGGTATAATATTCCTTTTTATTATTTTCCTGTAAGCAATGAAAATCGCAAAGAGCAGGAAAATCAAATTCTCCAGATCATAGAAAAATATAACATAGATTTGACCGTACTTGCCCGCTATATGCAAATTTTATCGCCTGATTTATTATCAAAAATTTCATGCAAGGCAATTAATATTCACCATTCATTTCTACCGGGATTTAAGGGAGCAAAGCCATATCACCAGGCTTTTGATAAGGGAGTAAAAATTGTTGGCGCAACAGCACATTATGCATCTAATGATCTTGATGAAGGGCCGATTATTGAGCAGGAGATTGTAAGAGTTAACCACACTAATACCCCTGAAGAATTACTTGCTATTGGTCGCGATGCTGAAAGAATAGCCCTTTTCAAAGCTGTAAAATATCATATTGAACGCCGAATATTGCTAAACGGCAATAAAACAGTGGTATTTAGTTAGGCAAATTTTATTATACTTTCTTAACAGTGCTAATCAAATATGTTGCACCGCAAACAACGCCCCCTTTGACTATTTGCTTTTACAGGTGTATATAAAGGCGGATTCTACTTTGATTTCAAAGCAGTAAATAAATAGAAATTTATAGGTATATAAAAAAATGGCAAATGACAGCGGCAGAGTTAAAATTACCGACGAAGAAGCATTATATTTTCATAAACGTGAAGGAAAACCTGGGAAGGTAGCGGTACTTCCTACAAAACCATTAATGACACAAAGAGACTTATCTCTTGCATATTCTCCGGGTGTTGCCGTCCCTTGCTTAGAGATCAAAAAAGACTCCAGCAAAGCCTATGACTACACCTCAAAAGGTAACTATGTTGCTGTAATTTCTAATGGAACTGCAGTTTTAGGATTGGGAAATCTTGGCGCTCTTGCATCAAAGCCGGTCATGGAAGGAAAAGCGGTTTTATTTAAACGTTTTGCTGATATTGATTCAGTTGATATTGAAGTTGATACCGAAGATACTGAAGAATTCATCAATGCAGTTAAGCATCTTGGTCCTACATGGGGAGGAATAAATCTTGAGGATATTAAAGCTCCTGATTGTTTTATCATCGAGCAAAAACTTAAAGAAATAATGGATATTCCAGTTTTTCATGACGACCAGCACGGAACAGCTATCATTACCGCTGCAGGTATGATCAACGCTGTTCACATAACCGGACGCAAATTTGAAAATATAAAAATTGTAGCAAACGGCGCTGGAGCCGCTTCAATCGCATGTATAGAACTATTAAAAGCCCTTGGTGTAAAACATGAAAATGTAACTTTATGCGATAGTCGCGGAGTAATATATAAAGGCCGTGAACAGGGAATGAACCAATGGAAAGCAGCCCATGCAGTTGATACAAAAAATAGAACTCTTGATGATGCATTAAAAGGCGCTGACGTATTCTTAGGCCTTTCAGTAAAAGGTGCTGTATCAAAAGAAATGGTTAAATCGATGGCTAAAAAGCCGATTATTTTTGCTATGGCAAACCCTGATCCGGAAATCAGCCCTGAAGATATTAAAGAAGTTCGCAAAGATGCTATAATTGCAACTGGTCGCTCTGATTACCCAAATCAGGTTAATAATGTTATGGGATTCCCATATATTTTCCGCGGCGCATTAGATGTAAGGGCTACTGAAATTAATGACGAAATGAAAATAGCATGCGCAACAGCTCTTGCAGAATTGGCAAGAGAGGATGTTCCCGATGAAGTTGTTGCGGCATATTCAGGGCGTAAAATGAAATATGGAGCTGAATATATAATTCCGGTTCCATTTGATCCTCGCCTTATTTATACAATTCCTCCGGCTGTTGCAAAAGCTGCAATTGACTCAGGAGTTGCTCAAAAACCGATTGAAGATATTCAGTCATATAAAAGAGAGCTAAAAGCGCGTCTTGATCCTACTTCAAATAGTATGAATCTGGTATTTGACCGTATTCATGATAATACAAAAGACATAGTTTTTGCTGAAGGTGAAGAAGAAAAAATTATTCGTGCGGCCAGCCTATGGTATAATCAGGGTTATGGAACACCAAAGCTTATTGGCCGCGAAGACAGAATCCTTAGCAAAATGAAAACCCTTAATATTTCACCTAAGGGAATAGAAATTCATAATTCTGCAAACTCAGATAATGTCGATAAATATATAGATTTTCTATATAAACACCTGCAAAGAGATGGCTATCTCTTGCGCGATGTAGTTCGTATGGTCAAGACAGATCGCAATGTTTTTGCAGCATGCATGGTACAATGCGGTGACGCTGACGGCATGGTAACCGGCCTTACCCGCAATTATTATGACTCTCTTGATGATGTATTAAAAGTAATTGATAACAAGCCTGGAAAGGTAGTTTTCGGGATGTCAATTGTGATATCAAAAGGCAGAACTGTATTTATCTCTGACACCACAGTTAATGAACTTCCGGGCAGCGATGAGCTGGCTGATATTGCCATACAAACAGCTCAGGAGGCTAAAAACCTAGGTCATACTCCAAGGGTTGCTTTATTATCATTTTCAACATTTGGTAATTTAATGCGCGAACGTTCTTGTGAGATACAGGAAGTTGTTGAAATACTTGATAGCCTTGATGTTAATTTTGAATATGACGGTGAAATTGCAGCTGATGTTGCCCTAAATAAAGAGCTGATGAAATTATATCCATTCTGTAGATTGTCTGAGCCTGCAAATGTTCTTGTTATGCCGGCACTTCACTCTGCTAATATATCTTCAAAACTTCTGCAAGAGTTAGGTGGAGGAACAGCAATTGGCCCTGTTATGGTTGGTCTTGACAGGCCTGCGCAGGTTGTGCAGATGGGATCGTCAGTATCAAATATACTTAATATGGCTGCATTTGCCGCCTTACAAGCTATGGACAGGGATAAGGGTTAAGTATTTTCTTGACGCATAACATAAAAGCTAGTATGTTTCGCGCCCCTGCTTTTATGGCAAATATTTTGCCTTATAAGTAGCTGTGAATAATTGGGACTTAGCTAACGCTGGTCTAAAAATTTTATATTATGGCTTAATGGCCGGTTAAACGTTAATTTTTTATAAAGAGTGCTTATATATGGCTAATCATGATTCTACAAAAAAGTCTATTCGTAAGATAGCTCGTCGCACGGCTGTCAATCGCGCTAGCAGAGGACGTGTAAGAACATTCATCAAAAAAGTTGAGGCTGCTATCGAGGCTGCTAATAAAACTGAAGCTCAGGAAGCTTTTAAAACAGCAGAGTCAGAAATCATGCGTGGTGTTTCTAAGGGAATTTTAAAACTTAACACAGCATCTCGTAAAGTTAGTCGCTTGTCAAAAAGCATTAAGGCTCTTGCTGACAAGAAAACTGCTAAGAAATAACTTAAGCATTTCAAATTATTATGGGGATAACCCTGTGGTTAATTTGTTATAACTCAACATTTTAGTTGAGACATGTGCAAATATTATATAGAAAGATGGATTACCGATTTGTGTAATCCATTTTTTTTGTAATGATTATGAAAATAGTAACCAAAGATACTGAGTCTAAGCTAGTTGATATAGTTAGTAACTTACAGGAAGCTCCCGATGGCTACTATGCTATTCACTTTCATTTATCAAAATTGCAGGAACAATATCGCAGCACCTACCAGATCAGAATAGCTGTTAACATCTTAAGCGACCTGTTTAAAAGAGAAGAAAGCGTTATATTTGTTACCGAAGATAAGGATATTTTTGTTCTTTATCGCGGAAGTGAGCGCAGCCTGCTGGAAAAATCAATATTCCAGATTCGCTACTTATTCATGGATGATACTTTAGCATATAATGATGACGGGTTTGAAAACGAAAATTTTTGTTCAGTTTACGATTTGGAATTTCAGTGGCGTGATTTTTATAATTCATGCAAACGCAAAGCAACCGGTAGATCTGGCAAAGCAATCGAGCCTGAAAATGAAGAGATATCTTCAATGCCAAAGAAAAACATCCAGACATTTTCCGGGAAACGCGGAAAAATGCACATATTAACTCCTGACTATCTGGTAGAAGTCTTAAAGGAAGTTGAAGATATGGATGTAAGCGGCGCCTTTAGAAGCCAGTATGTATGCGCATTAAAGGAGGGCCGTCCGCTACAGCCACTATTTAAAGAGACATATGTTAGCATAAAATCACTACAAGACATGCTTGATGTTAATGTGGATCTGCTAAGCAGCAAAACATTATTTAAATATTTTACAAAAACATTAGATAGGAAAGTCCTGCATTTATTTGAGCAGGGAGTTGAAGGCCACATCGAACCTCCGGTGAGCTTAAATTTAAATCTTAAAACCTTACTATCTGATGAATTTGCAACATTTGATAAGCTTATAAAAAATAAAGACAAGCAATCGGTTGTTATAGAAATAAATACTGCCGATGTTTTTGAAGATGTAGATACATTCTTACTGGCAAAAGATGCTGTGCAAAAACTAGGATATAGGATCTGCCTTGATGGCCTTGACGGCATTACATTTCCGCAGATAAACCGCAAAGAGCTGGGCTTTGATTTGGCTAAATTAAAGTGGAATCCAGAGCTTATAGAAAAATCCTGCAGCAAGAGAAATGAGCTTATAACTAAGGCCGTAAAAGAATGTGGAGCTAACCGCATAATATTATGCCGCTGCGATAATCAGGATGCAGTTGATTATGGGCGCGCAATGGGAATATCTTTATTCCAGGGTTGGTATATTGACGAACTTCTGGATGCAAAAAAATCGGGGTGAGCAATTATAGTATTTTAGAATTTGGCATATAAATTATGTTAAATCGAATAATAGCAACACAGAAATGAATTTAGGAAATATTATAGATTGTATTCCTTTTG
>JAOIVE010000036.1 GCA_028223895.1 Rickettsiales bacterium | reverse complement strand
CCGCCACCTATCCATTCAACACGGCACTGCCCATTTTGCATTGTGGAGTCAGGTAATATGTCCACAATTCCGCTATAGCCAGCCTCCGCACGAATAGTTTCCATCTTTGAAACTAGTCGTTCTGTTAAATCTTCACAGACATAAATATTCAATTTTGGCTCATGAAAAAGCTCTTTGAGGCTTTTCTGGATCATATTTTCCAGCTGCTGGGAGCTATATATTTCCTTATTTATCATTAAAATCTTTTTTGTCATATATTTCATGACATTTGCCATGTCACTAACTACATATTTTTGAGCTTCATCCTGCTTATTGCTAAGATTGGCAATCTCACTTTTGATAGATTCCAGTGTATTGCATATATTTTTATCTATTTCCTCATAAGCTGATTTTGCAGCCGAATAGCCTTTTGAGTAGCCATCCTCATATCCGGCAGTGCGGCTATCTGCTAAATCTTTATCGCTATATACCGGAGCAGCTTTTGGTGGAGATTCTACAACAGGTTGCTTAATTTCCTCAAGGCGTTCTTCTAATGGCACTTTTTCCTTTTCCTGCTGATTTGTTTCTTTTTTCTCCTTAGGATCAGGAATATTACCTATTATTTTACGAGAATCTGGAGAGTTTTTAGATATATCATTAAAAGTTTTAACGGCAGCTAAATGTTCCAGCCCAGCCTGGAAATTTTCACCAATATCCACTACATCGCCACCAATTTCTGAATTTACCATTTGTTCCATAAATACAACTTAAACATTTATCATTTCAAAAATCAAATCAATGAAACTATATAGCAGAAATATATTTTAATATACAAGCTCGTCTTCTTCTTCTTGAGAAAGATTTATTTAACCACTTGCTATTAAATCTTTTGCAAGAGAAATAATTTCTGTTTGCGCGCTATCAACATCTTTGAGGCGTACAGGTCCCATAGAATCCATCTCCTCTAACATAATTTTGGATGCACGCGCTGACATATTCTTAACAAAAAGATCTTTTATGTCCTCAGATGCACCTTTTAAGGCAAGACCAAGTCTGGATTTGTCTATAACTCTCATAAGAGCCTGTATTCCAGCCTGGTCAGCTTTAACCAGATCATCAAAAGTAAACATAAGATTCTTGATCTTATCGGCGGCTTCAGGATCTCTTTCTTCAAGCATAGAGATGTATTTAGACTCTGTAGTTCTGTCAAAGTTATTGAAGATATCAGCCATCATTTCATTGTTGTCACGTTTTTGAGCTTTAGCAACAGTACTGATAAATTCAGCTCTCAGAGCCTTTTCAACGCTATCCATAACTTCTTTTTTTACAGCATCCATTTCAAGCATTCTTAAAATAACTTCTGATGTAAAATCTTCAGGCAGCATTGAAAGAACGCTAGATGCATGGCTAGTCTTCAATCTAGACATTATAAGAGCAACCGTTTGAGGATATTCGCCGCGCAAATAGTTGGCTAAAACCTCCTCACTCACATTACCAAGCTTATCCCATGTATTTCTACCGGCTGGGCCTCTTATATCTTCCATAATGCCGTCAACCCGATCTTTACCTAATGCTTGAGCCAATAGTCTTTCGGTATTGTCAAGATTTCCTACAAATGACAAAGTTTCAGATACAGCATTTGAAAATTCAAAGAATAATTGCTCAACAACGTCCGGGCTTACAGTTCCTAAATTCGACATCACATGAGAAATTTCCTTAATCTCATCATCGTGAAGAAGAGAAAAAAGCTTACCTGCGTTAGTTTCATTAACTGACATCAAAATAACGGCCGCTTTATCGCAACCCCTTAATTTTGAAAAACTTTCTATCTGTGCCATATAAATACTTTACGTTTGTTTATACTCAAAAAACCTATGCCGCAGATTTCTCAGCCGCACTATCTGCATCCAGCCAGTTGCGTATTATTATCGCAGCTTCCTCTGGGTGTCTTTCTATTATATCATTAATTGCACCAATTGACGAGGAAGTCATTCGTTCTTCAAAACGTTCTATATCTATAAGGGATTCGCTTTTGGGTTTAGCTCCACCTTCTGGCTGTCCTGTTATCTCGGCTAATTCCTCTAAATCCTCACTGGATAAGGCTGCTTGAACCTCAACTTCATCAACCTGAGACTTGGTAATTTCAAAGGCTTTGCCTAACATTGGGCGTACTACAAGCATTACAATCATTACAATTATTAAACCAATAATTAAAGTTTGAATGATTTGCCCTAAATCCCTTGTTATCCATTCAAATGCTTTTTCCTGAACCACGCCTTGAATTTCATTAGAGAATTTCATGCTCATTAATTCTATTTTATCGCCACGATTTTTATCATATCCAACCGCAGATTTAACCAGTCTTGTCAGCTTATCAAGCTCTTCTTTTGAGCGTTCGGAGTAAATATATTCATCATTTTCCTCATCATACTCATATTCTCCGTCAACAAGAACGGCTATTGAAAGGCTTTTAACCGTTCCTGATTCCTTCACATGTTTGGTAATTGTTTTTGAAATCTCAAAATTTGTTACCTCATCAGTTCTTTGATTATTGCTTGATGCTCCAGGAACACCGCCAGCAGCTCCGCCTGGAAGATTGTTGGCCGCCGAAACACCTCCGCCTGAGCCATCAACGCTTTCTCCAATTTCTTCTGTTGTTTGAACAGACCTTGCAACCTGGCCGTTTGGATCATAAGTTTCAGAATCTGTAATTATTCTATCGAAGTCTAACTCAGCGGAAACCTGTGCTTCAACTCTTCCTATACCAACAGAGCGTGATAACAGGTCTTCAATCATGTTCTTAATGCGCTTCTCATATTTCATTTTAAATTCTTCTGAATTTGAAGCAGCTATCGCAGGGTCATCAGCGTCGCCTGAGCCTTTCTTAAATGGGCGGCCTTGTGTATCAACTATTGTTATATTGCTAACATCAAGGCCAGTAACTGCAGTTGCAACCAAATGGCTTATGGCGGTTACTTCTGACTGGCTAAGAGGCCTGTTTCCGCGCATGTTTAATACCACAGAAGCTGAAGCCTCTCTTTTCTTTCTGGAAAAAAAATCTCTCTTTGGTATTACCAAATGAACACGTGCATTATCAACATGATCGAATGATCCTATGGTTCTTGCAAGCTCTCCTTCTAATGCTCGCACAAGATTTACATTTTGTACAAAGCTGGAAACTCCCATAGACTCAGTTTTATCAAATATTTCATAACCAACAACTGCATTTCCTGAAGGCAAACCTTCTTCAGCAAGTCGCATTCTTATAGATAAAACTTTATTTGCAGGAACCAGAATTTGAGCCCCTCCAGACCTCATTTCATAATATACGCCCATTGCCTCAAGCCGTGCTGAAATCTGAGCGCTGTCGCTCTTATCCATACTGCTAAATAATGGCACAACAGAAGGGTTAGATAATCTTACGGCGAAAAATAATAAAGAAACAAACACAAATATACTAACAACTATCATAGCTGATAGTTTGATAGGTCCCATGTCTTTCAATAGCTGTACCGTTGGACTCATATGAGCGCCTGCCTATACCTTAAATAAAATTACTGGTAAATGGCATCCTGCCAGAGTAAGAGCTTTCATTACCTTAAAAGCCCTAGTATGACACATATTGAGGTCACACTCATATACTACAACAATATATAGTATGTAGGAGCTATATATCAAGAAAAATATCTACAACTAATAGATTTTATTATGGATAAAAATAAAACCAAAAATTACTTAAGGCGGGTATATATAGAGTATTTCTATAAGAAAAACGGCTTCACATTTTTATATGAAGCCGCAAAAATTTAAAAAATAATGTTAGGTAGTATTTTTATTACTGATTTTCAGAGTTTAGTTATAAAGCTGAAATTTTTTATCTTTTAGCTTTTCTACATATTCATCAAGAGATCGCCTTATATCTCCGCTTAGCATATAAACACCTATAAGGTTAGGTATGGCCATTGATAATATCAATAAATCTGAAAAATCTACTATCAAAGATATATCTCCTACTACACCACCAATAAACACTCCAAAGCAAAATATAATCTGGTAAAGTACGATCATTTTGCGCCCGAAAAGATAGCTCCAGCAACGCTCACCATAATAACTCCACGTAATCATTGTTGAATATGCAAATAAAACTACCGCTACTGATAAAACTTTGGGGAACCAGTCTACAACCGTTGAAAAAGCATTGCTTGTAAGTAAAACACCGCTCACAGCGCCATCAGCGTTATCGGCATATACTCCCGTAACAGTAATAACCAGACCAGTTATAAAGCATATTATTATAGTATCTATAAATGGTTCTAAAAGAGCCACTATGCCCTCGCGTACGGGTTCTTGCGTTTTTGCAGCAGAGTGAGCAATTGGTGCTGATCCTAATCCTGCTTCATTTGAAAATGCAGCTCTTTTAAATCCATTGATGATAGCGCCAATCATTCCGCCGCCCACGGCAATGCCGGTAAATGCATCTTCAAACATAAACATAATCGCAGCAGGAACTTTCTGATAATTAACGGCAATAACTACTATTGCGGCGGTAATATAAATAAATGCCATCAAGGGTACTATTGCTTCTGCAACTATGGCAATTCTTTTAATTCCTCCAATTAAAACCATTCCCACAGAAACTGCCAATATCATAGATATTAGAATATCAAGTTCGCCAAATGTATCAAAGCTGCTTGTCAACATGCTTACAGTTTGGCTTGATTGAAACATGTTACCAGCGCCAAGAGAGCCTAAAACGCAGAAAACTGCGAATGTTGCTGCTAAAATTTTACCTAATTTTGGAAATCCTTTTTCCTTTAGCCCGTCTCTTAGATAGTAAAAAGCGCCGCCTGAAACTTTCCCTTTTTTATCTATGCGGCGATATTTTTGGCCTAAAGTAACTTCGGCAAATTTTGTGGACATACCTAAAAAGCCTGCAAGCATCATCCATATAACCGCTCCAGGTCCTCCAATAGATACAGCAACGGCGACTCCTGCTATATTGCCCAAGCCAACAGTTGCAGAAACGGCAGCTGTCAATGCCTGAAAATGTGAAACCTCACCTGGTTCATTGCCAGAAGAATATTTTCCTCTTACAACATCAATTGCATGCTTAAACATGCGGATATTAACAAAGCCCATACGTATAGTGAAAAATAACCCACCAATAACCAGCCATAAAACTAATAGGGGGAAACCCGCTATTTTATAAAAAAGTATGCCGCCTAAAAATGAAACAACCGTTTCTATAAATTCTCTTGATAAATTTATAATAACTGAAGAGTCGGCAATGGAAGGAACGCCAGAAGTTGCTAAAACCTTATTATAAAAAAAAGTCACCGCTAGCAGTGACAAAATACTAAAAAATAACTTCTTTCTTCTGAAAATAGCTTCCATATTATACTCAATATCTCATTAAAAAAATAACAGAAACTAAAAGATAGAGATTATTATATCTTTTTCAATTAAAAATAATTTATGTGGATTATAACAGCGCCTAAGCAGGTTTATATATTTTAATAATATTTTGTTATTAAGTATAATTTTTAAAAATATATTTTTACTAAATAAAGTTGCCTGATATATAATTTTATACTATATCTAGTAAAATTCGCCTTTTATATTGGTGTGTTCTCCCAGGTAGGGATTTTTTATAAACTTTTAAGTTCGTACCTGGTTTTATATGGCTGACGCAGCTGCTGATCAAGTTATGGAGAGCCCTACAAGCTCTTTTGCTTCGGTGTTTAATATATTTAAACAAACCGATGTGATGTTTGCTATGGCGATAGTAGGAATACTTATCGTTTTGCTAATACCTGTTCCTACTTTCTTACTAGATCTTTTGCTTGGTGTTTCCATCACTTTTACGGTGATGATATTAATGACGGTTCTGTTTATAGAAAGGCCGCTTGAATTTAGTACTTTTCCAACGATATTGTTAATAGCGGCTTTATTTAGATTATCTTTAAATATTGCCTCTACAAGGTTGATTCTTTCTGAAGGTCATACTGGTTCAGATGCGGCTGGTAATGTTATCGAGGCCTTTGGTGGTTTTGTGATGGCAGGATCGGTTGTTATTGGAATAATTATATTTGGTATTCTTACAATCATAAATTTCGTGGTTATTACAAAAGGTTCCGGAAGAATAGCTGAAGTTGCTGCCAGATTTTCTTTGGATGCAATGCCAGGAAAGCAAATGGCTATAGATGCTGATTTATCGGCTGGTCTTATAGACGAGGCAGAAGCTAAAGATCGCCGTAAGCAGCTTGAAGATGAAAGCGCATTTTTTGGATCGATGGATGGTGCCAGTAAATTTGTAAGAGGAGATGCAATAGCTGGTCTTCTTATAACATTCATAAATTTAATTGGTGGAATTATAATTGGAACGGTGCAGCAGGGCTTGGAATTTTCTCAAGCCATGGAATCTTATACAATGCTGACAATTGGTGATGGTTTAGTTTCGCAGATTCCATCTTTAATCGTTTCAACATCGGCTGGTTTACTGGTTTCAAAAGCTGGGGTTACTGGTTCTGCTGATAAGGCAATCATTGGGCAATTTAGTAAATATCCAAAGGCAATTAATCTTTCATCGGCTTTGATGGGTGCTATGGCCTTTATGCCTTCAATACCTGCTGTGCCTTTTGTTGCTCTTTCTGCTTTGCTGGGATTTTTTTCCTGGCAGATGAAGAAGGCGGCAAATGAAGCTGCAGAAGAGGAGTTTTCAGGCTCTGGCTCTGCTAAAGGTGGTGGAGCGCAATCTCAGCGTGATATGACTATGGCCGGTGGTGGTTCGGCTCCAAAAGCCGGTGGTGGTGCAGGTGGTGGTAAGGCTGCTGCGCCTGTAGAAACTGAAGAAGAGTCTATATCCAAAGCATTGCAAATAGATAGCATAAGAATAGAGCTTGGATATGGTCTTCTGCCTTTGGTTAATTATGAAAAAGGCAGTAAGTTGCCAGATCAGGTTAAGGCTTTGCGTAAGCAGTTGGCTCGCGATATAGGTTTTGTTATGCCGTCAGTGCGTATTCAGGATAATATGCAGCTACAAACGCATGAATATATAGTTAGAATCAAGGATATTGAGTGTGCGCGCGGAGAAATCAGACCTGATATGCTTTTGGTTATGGATCCAAAAGGTGGTGAAATTACCATTCCTGGTGAGGATACAAAAGAGCCGGCATTTGGATTACCTGCAAAATGGATAAGTGAAAGTGCCCGTGAGGAGGCTTTATTTAGAAATTATACGGTTGTAGATCCTCCAACAGTTGTAACTACACATCTTACCGAAGTTATAAAGGATAATGTGACAGAGCTTCTTACATTTAGCGAAACCAAAAAACTGCTTGATGGTATGGATGATTCTCACAAAAAGCTGATTGAAGAGACTATTCCGGAGAAAATATCTATCGGTGGCGTTCAAAGAGTTCTGCAAAATCTTCTTGCTGAAAGAGTTTCGATCAGAGATTTGCCAGCAATATTAGAAGCAATTTCTGAGGCAACTACCAGCACTAAGAGTATTACTATGATTACCGAGCATGTGCGTGGAAGATTGTCACGTTTACTAAGTAATGAAAATCTCGGCTCAGAAGGATATGTTCCATTATTGGTATTGTCGCCAAAATGGGAGCAGGCATTTGCCGAAGGTTTGCAAGGTGAGGGTGAAGATTTGCAGCTATCTATTCCTCCAAGTCATTTGCAGGAATTTATTACGGCTGTTAAGCGCGCATATCAGGAGCATGCAATGAGAGGTGATAGCCCTGTATTGCTGACTAGCCCAATGATAAGGCCTTATGTGCGTTCGGTTATTGAGAGATTTCGTTCATCTACCGTTGTGATGTCGCAAAATGAAATCCACCCTAAGGTCAAAATTAAGACCCTTGGGCAGATTTAATGGGTTATGGGTTAATTTGTATTGTTTCTAAAGAAGCCTCGTCCCTTTCTTGTTCTAACCTTTTCTGATGAGAACCTGCAGGCTTTTTTGCATCTTCTTTGCTGCCGTCAATAACAATTTCAGTTAATTGTGAGCTGATTTCCTGATCTAAATCTTGTGAAGTAATATCATCTACTCCGCGTGCTTTTAAACTGTCTTTTGCTTGTGCGGCTGTGATGATTATATCTTTAATTTGATCGATTGTAATATCTTCTTCTGGATTTTCTTTTTTTAGTTTTATGATTTCTTTTGTTGCAACTGCAGCAAGTAAATATTCAGATTCTCCAAATCGTTGTTCTATGTTTAATCTTTTTATATCTTCAGAACCAAGAAGTTCTCTTCGGTTGGAAAAAATATAATTGGCCAATAGTCCTTCCATCTGTAAATGGTTATTTATCCACATCTGTGCATTACGTTGATTTTCTGCATCTCGTGCTTCATCTCGCGCTTCATCTGCGGCATATTGCTTAATATCTTGATATTTTTCTTTTATATCGTTTCTGAAAGCGTTAGCCGTGCCTAATGTTGAAATAGCTGAAAGTGATATATTAGTGGCAATATTAGGTATGGCGACGGACGCTATTTCAATATTAATATCCAAGTCACTAATTCCATAATATACAGCAAATGGAGTGCCTGCGATTATTAGCCCTATTGCTGCCAGTTGCATTTGATCTTTATGCTTGGGAGTAATTGCAAAAAATTCTCTTTGTTGGGATAAAATATCTTCAGCTTCTATAATTTCGTTATTATATTTATTCATTAGAAAAACAATATTTGCAGAAGAAGTGTTTTGTTTTTTGGATAATTGAAGCTGTTCCTGTTGCTCTTGAGAAAGGCCATGGGCTAGATCAATATATTCATCGTCGCCATTTTGTGCAGCAGGGGCTGCTAATTCTATATCTTGTTCATTGTGACGTTCAGTGCTCATAATATCTCCTAAAAATAGTCTTTAAGCTAATTATTTATAGAACATGTTTATTACACTATTGTTACAAAATTATTGAGTGCCTGTAGTTTCTATGGCAAGAGCGTGTATTTTTTCAGACATTTCTTTCTTCAGGGCTTTATAAACCATTTGATGGCATTTTATTTTTGATAGTCCGTTAAAGTCAGGAGATGTTATTTTTACATTAAAATGAGTTTCTCCCTGATCGCTCGATCCAGCATGTCCAATATGGTGATGCGATTCATCTATAATATCAATATTATGAACATTGATATTTGCCCTTAATTTTTCTTCAATAACATCTTTCATTGACATTTTTTGCCTACCCATCTGTTTTTATTACTTAAAAATTGGCTTTTAAATATGTAAAATACATATATTTATTAAAAAAAACATATTTTTTAAATAAATGTGTTGATTATGTATCAATTTGCAACTATTTGTTACGCGCATATGTTCTGAAATTGAACATGGAGCATAAATATTAACTATTGGTAGCATTACAAGTTACTTGCAGTAATATAAGTATAACATAGGTAAATCAAGGGTTTTACGACCATTAGTTGCCTTGTGTTGCATAATTGGCACGGTGATTGCTTGTATAAATGCGCTAAGCTAAAGTAAAAGCTTGTTCACTGCCATGAAATTTATAAATGGAGATTAAGATGGCTAGAAAAAATGAATTTACAGAACGTATTGATACCATAATAGGTATGAAAATTCATGAATTAAGAATTTCTATGGGGCTCTCGCGCCAGCAATTATCTGAAAAGATAGGCGTGACTCATCAGCAATTACAGAAATATGAAAAAGGTGTAAACCGCATTTCAGCCGGACGTTTGGCTGCAATTGCTCATGCTCTTAAAAAGCCTGTTTCTTTCTTTTTTGATGGAATTGATGAGGAAACTGATACGCTACCTACGCAGCATCAGCGTATGTGTATTGAGGTTTCAAGGAACTTCTTAAGGATTAAAGATCCTATGCATCAAAATGCTATTAATTTATTAGTTAGAACTTTATCAGAAAACTAATATAGTGTTTATTGTTTTCTTTATAGAATAAGTTCAGGCTGATTGATGAAAGCGATAGAAGTAATAATTGATAGTAAGGAAAAGACCTGTTTGCAGGTCTTTTCTTGTTCTGTTCCAAAAATAAAAGACAATGAAGTTTTAATAAAAATACACGCCGCTGGAGTTAATCATGCTGACTTATTTCAGGCTGCTGGTAAATATCCGCCGCCAGATGGTGCGTCTAGCATATTAGGTCTGGAGGCTGCAGGAGAAATCGTTGAGATTGGTAAAGCCGTGAAAGGCTGGTCAAAAGGGCAAAGAGTTTGCGCGCTGCTTGAAGGTGGAGGATATGCGCAATATGTTGCTGTTGCAGCAGGGCAAATATTGGAAATACCTGATAATATGTCATTTATTGAGGCTGCATCACTGCCAGAGGTTGTGTTTACTGTCTGGTATAATTTATTTGATATTGCAAAAATAAAAGAAGGCCAATCGCTTCTTGTTCATGGCGGTGCAAGTGGCATAGGAACAATGGCAATACAAATGGCAAAAGCATTTAATATTGATTGCTATGTAACTGCGGGCAGTAAAGAAAAATGTGAAATATTAGAGAATCTTGGAGCAAAAAAAGCTATTTGCTATAAGGATGAGGACTTTGTTGATATCGTAAAAGATCAAACAAATGGCCGTGGCGTTGATGTTGTTTTAGATATGGTCGGCGCTGATTATTTTCAAGAAAATTTAAAAATATTATCCTATGGAGGAACTTTTATTTCCATAGCATTTTTATCTGGATCAAGGGCAGATATAAATTTAGCGCCGCTGGTTTTTAAGAATATAAATTGGGTGGGAACGACCATACGCAATAAGAGCGAGGCTTTAAAGGCAGATATAGCAAAAAATATCAGAAAATTTATTTTTCCACAAATTGAGAATGGTAACATAAAGCCAATTGTAGATTCAGTTTTTGATCTTAGTGATGCGCAAATGGCTCATGAGTATATGCAAAGTCGTAAGCATATAGGTAAAATTATCTTGAATTGTACGGTGTAATCATGTAGTTTCCGTTCGAATTTTCAATAAGGCTGTGACTTTTTCTACCCTTATGGTCATATTCTGAAGATATATAACATTAATTGAGGTTGCGCCATGACATTACCGTTATTGCCTAAAGCCACAGCAGTATGGTTGGTTGAAAATACTACTTTGACGTTTGAACAAATTGCAGAATTTTGTGGGATGCATAATCTTGAGGTTCAAGGTATTGCTGATGGTGAGGTGGCTTCAGGTCTTTCTGGTAAGGATCCGATAGCATCAAAAATTCTTACCAAAGAAGAGCTGGAAAGATGTGAGTCAGACCCTAAAGCAAGATTAAAAATGACTGTTTCAACTCAGGCATATATTGCAAATAAAAAGAAGAAGAAAACTGGCAGATATACTCCGGTTGCAAGGCGTCAGGATAAGCCAGATGCAATTGCGTGGATATTAAAGCATTGTCCAGATGCAAAAGATGCTCATATTACTAAACTTATTGGCACTACGAAAAGCACTATAAAGTCTATTCGTGAAAAAACTCATTGGAATTATTCTAATATAACTGCAAAAGACCCTGTTTTACTTGGTCTTTGCACACAGCTTGAGTTGGATAACTTTGTTAAAATATCAACGCCAAAAGAAGAAAAAACTGAATCTTCTTCTTAAAATTAAAATTTATATGGATTTTTCATTAGGCCTTCTTTTTCAGGAGGCCTTT
>JAOIVE010000035.1 GCA_028223895.1 Rickettsiales bacterium | reverse complement strand
GTTCTTTCATCTTTTAGGCCTGAGCGAAATATATTCGACATATCCTTATCTTTTAAGATTCTATATAAAACCCGTGGCGCTCCCAAAAATATCATCAGCACCATGGCGTTTATAACCAGCATTGAGCGAGGAAAATTTTCAAGACGAGTTATTATAAATAATAATGGAATAAATATTAAAATTGATAACGTAACAGATTTAGCAATTGCTACCATATCCTGCAATGATGCATAGCGCCACATGCCTTTATATAATCCGCAATACCAGAATACGCATGCACAAATGCCAGCAAATAAAACCGTAAGATTCGGTAAGTCCTGATATATAGGGTGAGGCATATCGCCAATACGCAAATACATAGCAACAGCAAAGCTCAAAGCTGCCATTACAACGTCATGCAAAGCTGCGATTGTAGTGCGTCTTATAATCAAAATTAGCTCAAAATTTTAATATGTCAGCTTCATATAGCATAGTTATATATATAATGCAATCTGATGGCTATAGTCTATCTGCGACCAAATAACTTTTCTATATCCTTTAACTGCAACTCTACATAAGTTGGGCGGCCATGATTGCATTGCCCTGAATGTGCAGTTTTCTCCATTTGGCGCAATATGGCATTCATTTCATCAATATTAAGCCTGCGCCCGGCTCTTACACTTCCATGACAGGCAATAGTTCCGCAAACATGCTCAAAAGCTTCCTGCAAAGATAATTGCTGACCAAATTCTTCAATATCATTTGCCAGATTTTTTACAAGCCCATCTATATCCATTTCGCCTAAAAGTGCCGGAGTTTCACGCACCGTAACTCCCTTATTGCCAAAGGCCTCTATAACAACACCAAATTCAGCCAGTTCTTCCTGATGCTCCAAAAGTGATGCTGCCTGATTTTCATCAAGCTCTATTATTTCAGGAATTAGCAGGCTTTGCGTTTTTACCCTTGAATTGGCCATAGACTTTTTCATATCCTCATAAACCAATCTTTCATGGGCTGCATGCTGATCAACTATGGTAATGCCATCTTTTGTCTGGGCTATTATATAATTTTCATGCACCTGACAGCGGGCAAACCCCAATGGAGCTTCATCGTCATTTACCGGATCTTTTTGCTCTTCTTGTTGATGATGTGGCTGTTGAATAGCTTTGTTTTGTTCAACCTCTACAGGCTTAGGCGCAGGCATTGAGGCAGAGTTAATAAATGGCTGCGGACTTGACTCTTTTACATCATCTTTTATTTCTTCTGATTTTTGTGGTATATAGCTGGGAAATTGTCTCTGCACTGCCTGATAGCTTGCACGATTATTAAGCGCTCTGATATTTGAAGTTACAACTTCCGGCTTAGCTGCCATAATTGCTTCATCTGCTACAGTTGTTGAAGCCCTATGCCCTGCATCTGCAATAGTATTTTTTATTGCACTTACAATTAACCCTCTTACTTTATCGCTATAACGAAAACGAACTTCAGCTTTTGTCGGGTGAACATTAACATCAACTTCCAGCGGATTAATATCAATGAACAAAACCACAACAGGAAAACGATTTCGTGCCAGAAAATCCTGATACGCGCCTCTTATCGCGCCAATAATAAATTTATCCCTGACTGGTCGCCCGTTTACAAAAACATATTGCGATGAAGATGTGCCTTTATTAAAAGTTGGCAACCCTGCAAAACCGGTTAAATGCGTATTTTCACGCGAGCAATCTATATGCAAAGTGTTTTGCTCAAAATCCTTGCCTAATATCTGCCCAAGCCTGCTTCTGCCAGCATTGACATCTTCGCCGGTTGCCGCTGTTATATTAATAATTTCACGTTTTTCATTCTTAAGTGTAAATGCTATATGCGGATGTGACATAGCAAGACGATTTATTATATCCTGTATATAAAAAACCTCTGTTTTCTCAGATTTAAGGAAATTTAAGCGCACCGGCGTTGCAAAAAATAAATCCCTTACTTCAATTTTTGTGCCTCTTGTCAAAGATGCTGGTTCTATGGGGTGTTTTTCTCCGCCAATTACAGAAATACTCCATGCGTCTTCTGCCCCATCTTTGCAGGAACTTATTGTCATTCTGCTTACTGAAGCAATAGATGGAATAGCTTCTCCGCGAAATCCTAAATTCTGAATATTAAACAAATCATCGTCATTTAATTTTGAAGTTGCATGACGCTCAATACATAAATCAAGTTCTTCAGCGCTCATGCCGCAACCATTATCGGCAACGGTTATCAGATTGCGCCCACCCTGATGCACAACAACGTCAATTTTTGTTGCACCCGAATCAATCGAATTTTCTACTAATTCTTTCACAACGGACGCTGGCCTTTCAATAACTTCACCTGCGGCAATTCTGTTGATAGTTGTTGGCGATAATAAGCGCAATACCATAATTATTTCACCTTGTTTAATATATCTTTCATAAGAATTTTTCCTGCCTCAACAGCAGGCTGACCAAAAGCGCTCACTTTTAAAAACTCTGCCATTATCAAAACTTCCAAAATTGAATGAGCTGCAAGAGCGCCCATCACGTACTCGTCCAATCTATCAATAGATATCTGCCTGACTGGACAGCCATATTTTGCCAATGTTTCAAATGTTGCCTGTTCGGACGCGTTATTTATATCACCCAAATTGGCATTGTTAAAAAATTCAAAATCGCTTTCCTTCATATATTCATTAGCAAGAGAGGAGTTTTTTTCATTATTTTCCAATCTGATAAGAGTAAAGATCTTATCTTTAGGGCCATCAAGATATAATTGTAGCTGACTATGTTGATCAAGCGTGCCAAGAGCATTAATTAATGTAGAACCTTTGCCTTCTTTACCCAGACTTTCTGCCCAAATCTGCCTATACCATGAAGTAAAAGCGCTCATGCGGCTTATATATGGCATTAAAACATTATTATTAATTCCGTTTTTTATTGCAGCAAATGAAAAAGCTGCTCCTTTTAAGGCCTGACTATCATCACCAAGATTATTTTCAATGCAATCAGATGCACCTTTTCTTATTTGTCTGATATCAATACCAGCAACTGAAGCTGGCAAAAGGCTAACATTGGAGAATGTCGCAAATCTTCCACCAATATCAGGATGATGATCTAAAATTTTTCCGCCGGTTTTTTTAGCAATATCACGCAAAGGATTAGATCCCGGATCACTTATAAAAAACCAGTGTTCTGCTTTATCAGATATTTTATTTTTATCTTGCCAGTTTAAACATGAGATAATTTGAGCGATGGTTTCTGTTGTTCTGCCAGACTTACTAATCGCAAGAAATGCTGTTTTATGAGGATCAATATTACTAAAGAAGACTTTCATATCATAAGGATCAACATGATCGATAAACTTAACTTCAGTTTTAGCATGGGGCTTGACTGCCAGCATCATTTGTGGATTTAAAGTCGACCCGCCAGTACCTAAAACAACCAAAGTTGAAAATTTTTCGTTAATTTGCTTTGCAATTGACTCTATTTCAACCAGATCGCCAGAGTCCTCTACAATTGATAATAATGGCAACTCACAATTTTCTTTTTTTCTTTTTATATCAGAAATTATCTTTTCACCAGATTTGCAAATATCATCAAAATCAGATTTGCAAATCTTGCCAACAAAGCAATTTGAAATATCATGCTTATAAATTGTCATTATTTATCATCCGCTTTGCTAGTACTATCATCACCGCCTACTACCACTATAATCATTTTATCGACATCAAGAATTTCATATGCAGTTCTATCCACTTCGTTAATATCTACTTCTTTGACAAATTCATCACGATATTTTAAGAAGTTAACACCTAAATTATCCAACTGCATTTTTGAAACCATATATGCAAGCTTAGAGTTCTTTGTTAGCTGTATAGGAAACGAATTTAACATATAATCTTTAGTATCTTTAAGTTCTAGCAGCGACACACCTCCATTTTTAAGATCGGAAATTTCTTGCTTTAGAAGATTTATCGCCTCTTCTAATGTCTTATTTTTCGTTGCAAAATAACCTGTTAGAACGGCAGCTTTAGGTAAGGTTCCTAAAGTTGTATACATAGAATAGGCCAGACCGTTTTTTTCGCGTATAGTCTTCATTAATCGCGATTCAAAACCGCCACCACCAAGTATGTGATTCATCATATATGCAGGATAAAACCGTGGGTCACTTCTTAAAACGCCAGGCATGGCAAATACAACTACGCTTTGGGGCATGTCTTTTTTAATAGAAATTCTGCGCCCCTCTTCTGGATATTTAAAGTCGGGCAGCTCACCAGATATTCCAGTCTTTTCAAGAGAATCTGTTAGTGGTTTTATATATTCAGGCACATCTGAATTTTTAATATCACCAACTATGCTAACAACAATATTATCTGCAACAAACCTTTCTTTAACAAATTGCTTTAGGTCATCTTCACTAATTAAATCCAGAGTGCTGATTTCTCCAAAATCTGATCTCCCATATGGATGATCGCCAAAAAAACCCTTCTGCAAGGCCTCCTCAGCCAGAAATTCAGGGTCTTCTCTTTGCTTTAAGATTAATGTTTTTATCTGATTTCTTATTCTTGTTAGAATTTCTTCTTCAAAATGCGGCTCTGTTATAGCAGTAGTTAAAATTGAGATTGCTTCTTGAAAATTTTCAGTCAGGCTGGTTAATGATATGTAAAAATTTTCCTCATCAATATCAAATGATAATTTTACAGCCAGCTCCTCCAATTTTGCCTTAAATTCAAATGCTGAATATTTACCAGCTCCTTCATCTAGCATGCCTGACACAAGATATGCAAGGCCAAGCCTTTCTTGAGGATCATATGCATATCCGGCCTTTTTAAAGGCAATTCTGGCAGAAATTATCGGCAAGTAATTATCTTCAATTGTCCATGCTTCAATATTATCATCTATTTTTACAATTTTCACCTCAGGAAGAGCCGCAAGCCCAATTCCTGGGGCAATAATTAAAATCAGTAATATGTAATATTTTATTATTTTAATCATTTTTAGCCTCAGAATTATTTCTTGGGCCCAACAATAAAGTCCCGGTTACTGATTTTTTCAAATCAAATAGATAAGTAGCTGCTTTTTTAATTGATTCTGAGCTTACTTTTTTGATATTTTCATCCCATTTTTCAACATAATCCACATCAAGCCCAACCGACAAGGCCTGACCATAAAAATAGGCTAATGTTTTCAAATCTTCCTGCGCATATATGGTTTCTGCAATCAAAGCATTTTTATTGCGCTTAATTTCTTCATCGGTAACTGAATTTTCTAAAATATCCTTTATCACAGCATCTATGGCTTTTTCAACATCTTCAATTTTATAGCCTGCAGAAGGTATGGCAGATATCGCAAATATTGCCGGCCCCAGCTTTACATCATCATAATAAGTACTAACATTTGCAGCAACTTTCTGCTTTACTACCAACTCCTGATATAGCCTACCGGTTGCTTCCTCACCTAAAATTCTTGATAATAAAATCAAACTATAGCAATGCTCAAATCCTTCCGTATTCTGGCTTGGAGCCATATAATAGCGATAAAATTCTGGCTGCGTTACATTTTCATCCTTTAAAACCACCCTTCTTTGAGAAATCTGAACAGGATCATTCATATTACGTCGGATTAACTTTTCTGACTTTTTAATATTGCCATAATATTTTTCAGCCAAAGGCTTTACTTTTTCTATATCCACATCGCCTGATATTATTAAAACGGCATTGTTTGGAGAGTAATTTTTAATATAAAAATCACGCGCATCAGCCAAAGTTAAGCCTTCCATCTCTGATCGCCAGCCAATTATCGGAGTTCCATAAGGATGGTTTAAAAATAATGTTGCCATCATTTGTTCGCGCAATAACGCACGAGGACTGTTGTCAACTCTGGAATTTCTTTCTTCTAAAATTACATCTCGCTCTTTTATAACCTCTTCTTCATCAAACAAAAGATTTTGCATGCGATCAGATTCCAGATCCATAACTAATTCCAGCTGACTACTTGCTATATTCTGAAAATATGTTGTAAAATCAGTTCCGGTAAAAGCATTATCATTACCGCCATATTTAGCAATTATTTTAGAAAACTGACCTGAGCCATATTTAGCGGTTCCCTTAAACATTAAATGCTCAAGAAAATGAGCTACGCCAGATTTACCCTCCGGTTCATCTACGCTTCCTAATTTATACCAAAGCATATGAGATATTGCCGGAACCTTGGTATTTTTTATTATAACTACCTGCATCCCATTATTTAGGAAAAATGATTCACTACGAATATTGCCAGCCACTGCCGGATTAGAAAAATTGCATAAAAATGCCGCCAGTAAAATAAATAATAATCGGCGGCATCTATAATTCATTGAAATTTCCTGCAAATTTTAATTACCCTAAATTAAAATATAAATAAGGCAAAATTATTACCATTTAAAAACTTTGTTCAAAAAACCACCTTCAGAGCCTTCCGCCACATGAGCATCATCTCCTGTAACTTCGTTTCCTGCAGTCTTTTGCTCAATAATACGCTCTCTTTCTTTTGTAGCATCAACTATTGGATCGGCATTTTTATCTGACTTGCCAGTATATTCTCTTATTTTATTATACCATTCTTTCTTTTCTTGAGCTTTTTCTGCTTCAATTTCATCCTGAATCAGCAATTCTCTGACATTATCATCGGCGTCGCCTAGATCAAGTTTTGCAAGAAAGGCTTTTTCCGCAGAAGATTTTGTTTTTCTCAATCTTTCATCACCTTTTGAATTATAACCTAAAAGGCTTTGCTTTGTTTGATAAGCAATATTTGCAACTTCAGAAGACTCAGATTTTTTCACAGGCGCGCGCAAAGCAAAATCAGGCGGCATGCTTAGCGGCGCATTTGGCACAACCTCAAATTCGTTCGGTACATTACGAGATAAACCCAACTGGTCTTTGATTTCTCCAGAACATCCCACAACCAAAGCTGCTGCAGAAATCGCTATTATATTAATTATTTTTTTCATTTTTTCCATCCGTATTTTTTTCCATAAAACTATCAAGCAAAATAATGCCAACCCCAATTACAACCGCGCAATCTGCAACATTAAATGCTGGCCAGTGATATTGCCCAACATGAAAATCAAGAAAGTCAGACACAGCACCAAAGCGCAAACGATCTATAGTATTACCAATTGCGCCACCAATAATCAAGCTAACTGATACAGTAATATGCCATTCTTTGCTATTTTTTAGCCAAAAAAGCATTCCTATAGTTATAGATAGTGCTATGAAGGATAAAATCAATGCCCCATTTGTTAAATTATTGAACATTCCAAAGCTAACTCCATAATTTTGTACAACAACTAAATTAAAGAATGAAGTTACCTCAACATGATAGCCCGGCATTTCTTTTAGGTATGAAAATACAATATCCTTACTTAGCTGGTCTAAAAAACAGATTATTGCTGCAATTATAATTCCTATTACAAAGTGATTATTCTTAAGATTATTCATACTAAAATTGCCTTTGCACGGTTACAATCTTCTTTAATTTTAGATATTAAAGACTCAATATTTTCAAAGCGTTTTTCTTCGCGTATATAATCTACCAGCTCCACTTCAATATCTATACCATAAATATCTTCACTAAAATCAAAAATATGCACCTCAAGCAATTCTTTATTGCCATCGAAGCTTGGTCGAATTCCAAAATTAGCAACGCCAATATGCAAATTACCTTCTATTTCTACCTTAATGGCATAAACTCCGCGCGCTGGCCTTACATATGAGCCAAGCTCTATATTTGCCGTTGGAAAACCTATCTGCCTACCGCGCTGATCGCCTTTAATGATTTTGCCTGATATTTTAAAATTATGCCCCAATATTTGACGTACTTTAGAAAGATCGCCGACTTTTATATATTCTCTAACCTTTGAGGATGAATATGTAATATCACTACTTCCAATAGCTTCTAATTGTGAAAAGCCTATATTATGGGCATCAAGTCGTTCTTTGAGAAATTCTGCATTTCCTTGCCTGTTATGACCAAATATAAAATCATATCCGATTACAACATGCGAAACGTCAAGATCGCCAATTAATATTTTTTCTATAAAATCATCGGCACTAATATTAGAAAAACCCTTATCAAATTTCATGCAAAACAAATAATCAACTCCACATTTTTCAATGAGAGCTGCTTTTTGCTCAAATGTTGTGATTCTAAAGGGCTCTGAATCTGGCTTAAATAATGAAACAGGGTGCGGCTCAAAAGTAATAATTGATGTTGGAGTGTTTTTTGCGCGCGCAATATTGTGGCAATTATCAATTATTGTTTTGTGACCTTTGTGGAAGCCATCAAAATTTCCCAACGCTGCAACGGACTTTTTTGCCTTTTCAGGGATATTTTGGTAATCAAATATTATTTCCATAGCACATACTTTTCTAAGCAGAAGCTTTTTGGGAATCTTCAGCTGTAACTTGTCTCAGTTGCATATAATCCAATATTGGAGCTGCTATATAGATAGATGAATAAGTGCCCACAACAACGCCAAACAAAGCTGAAAGGCTAAAGCTGCGCACCACATCACCGCCCATAATTACAAGAGCGACTAGTGCCATCAAAGTTGTAAGAGATGTTAATAATGTTCTTGCTAAATTATCGTTAATGCTGCGATTTAAAAGCTCATCTATTGGCATTTTCTTATATTTACGCACATTTTCACGTATTCTGTCAAAAATAACCACAGAGTCATTTATTGAATAACCAATAATCGTCAAAATAGCTGCAATAGAAGAAAGATTAAACTCTATTTGCGTAAAGCTGAAAAAACCCAATGTTAAGATTGCATCGTGAATAAGAGCAACTACTGCCCCCACGCCATAATGCCATTCAAAACGCAACCATATATATATGAGAATTGCAATAACTGCCAGAATCATTGATAATGAACCCGACTTTATAAGCTCATCGCCAACTTTTGGACCAACATAGTCAACTTTTCTATATTCAATTGATCCATCTAATCGCTCTGCCAAAACTGATTTCACAGTATTTATTGACGCAAGACGCTCTTTTTCTGTTCCTTCCTGACTCCCTATCCTGACTAGAATATTATTATCCTGCCCAAAAGTTTGTATTGAAATATCTCCGATATTTTTTGCCTTTAGTGATTTACGTAAATCACCCAAGTCTGCTTTATGCTCAAGACGCGCTTCTATTAAGATTCCACCAGTAAAGTCTATTCCAAAATTAAGCCCTTTAGAAAACATAATAAAGATTGTTGCCACAATTAGAGCAGCCGACAAAGCAAAAGCTATGTATTTCTTGCCTAAAAAATCGATTGATGTTTTATCTGGTATTATATTAAACGCCATAAGTCTTTCTTGGTTTATTTTTAATAATGGCTATTATCTAGCATAACTTAACCTATTGGGCAATTCTTTAAGTAATCTCTTGTGCTATTGCTGCGAATCTTACCACAAAGTAACTATGTTAGCTGCAAACCTAAATATCCCAGATAAATAGCAAGGAAAGCAACACCAATCCCCCGCGAAAGGCTTTTAAGCAAATATATCATTATGCTTAGAGAAAAAGTAACTATTAAAAGTAAAGGCAAATCAAATGTCAGGAAGTTTTCATATATTGGTATTGATTTAACGGCGGTTGTTGCTCCCATAACTCCCAAAATATTAAATAGATTACTACCAATTATATTTCCAAAAACTATGTCTGCATTTTTGTGATATGCCGCAATAACTGACGTTGCAAGCTCTGGTGCTGAGCTGCCAAAAGCCACAATAGTAACTGCTATTGCAGCTTCAGATAAACCGGCCCATTTAGCAAGGGACGATGCCCCCTCAACCAGCAAACTTCCTCCAAAAATAAGCAACGCTATGCCAAAAATACATAATGTTATGGCTTTTGGCAGAGAAATTTCACCTTTCAGCAGTTCCTCTACCTCTTCAATTTGTTTTTCTGCAAGATTATCTTTTGTTTTTTTTGCCTGCCTGAAAACTAAAAAAGTATATATAATTAATATAGAAATAAACAACAAAGCAGAAATTATATTTAAACTATCAAAATAACACATAAGCACAAAAATAGCCGTTACTCCCGATAAAAATATACCATCGATCAGGCTTAGTTTTTTATCGATGGCAATTGGGTAGATTATAGCAGTTATACCCATAACACAGAGTATGTTGCTCAAATTACTGCCAATTACATTTCCCAGCGCTATATCAGGATGACCATCTAATGCCGCCTGTACACTTACAACCAATTCAGGGCTTGAGGTGCCGTATGCAACAATAGTTAAACCAATTACAAAAGGTGATATTCCCAGATCCTTTGCCATTGCCACAGCGCCACGAATAAGTGCTTCTCCGCCAAAAAATAACAGGGCCAATCCACCAATTACTTCAATAATCATTGTCATTTTAATTAATTCTGCTTTATCTATTAGAAAGATTTGATAATCAACATCAATGAGCCCGGTGTCAATATGTCATTAATGAAATCAGCATTTACTGTTGGAAGCTTTACCCTGATATCAAGGATATTTGGCTATATACGTGATATATTAATCGCTTCACATTTAGGAGCTGGCTTTCTGGCGGATGCGTTCTTTGTTGCATTTCGTTTGCCAAACTTATTTCGTCAATTATCGGCAGAAGGCGCTTTTAGCAATGCTTTTATTCCAATGTTTGCTGGCAAGCTTGAAAAAGAAGGGCAAAAACACGCCCTTGAATTTGCAGGCCATATATTATCCTTAATGCTTATAATTTTATCGGCATTGACGATATTCATGATTCTATTTATGCCGGCAATTATGCATGTTTTAGCGCCTGGATTTGTAGATAATCCCGAGCAATTTGCAACTATCGTTCAATTTGGCCGCATTATTTTTGTATATATTATATTTATATCCGTTTCAGCCCTCTTAGGTGGAATATTAAACAGTATGGGCAGATTTGCGGCCTTTGCATCTGTTCCGATTATTTTTAATGTCATATTAATATTAACGCTTATCTTCCACGGAGGCATAACACAAAACGCAGCAATATCATTAATTTGGGGAGTTGTAATTGCCGGAATTTTTCAATTATCATGGATGATGATTTTTATGATCCGCGCAAATGTTCGTTTAAAATTAAAAAAGCCAAAAATATATGATGATGTAAAAACATTAATGCGCCGAATGGTTCCGGGTTTAATAGGTGGCGGCGTTACTCAGGCAAATTTATGGATAAATACTATTATTGCAACATTTATGCCTGGCGCAGTTTCATATCTTTATTATGCCGATAGACTGGTACAATTTCCTCTTGCAATAATTGGCACTGCAATTGGAACTGCCCTTTTGCCATTATTATCAAAGCAAATAAAATCAGGCGGTGCAGATGCTATAAAAACTCAGAATCAAGCATTAAGTGCCGTTTTGTTGCTTTCCATACCGGCAGCTTTTGCACTTATTACAATATCTGAGCCTTTAATCAGAATAATGTTTGAGCGTGGACAATTTTCAGCCTTAGAAACAACAGCAACAGCTAAGGCACTTATGGCTTATAGTCTTGGCCTTCCGGCATTTATGCTTATAAAAATATTTGCGCCAAATTTTTTCGCTCGCGGAGATACAAAAACTCCTTTAAAAATTGCGATAATTTGTCTGTTTGCAAATGTTATTTTAAGCATCAGTCTAATGCAAATTATAGGGCATGTTGGAATGGCTATAGCCACTTCGCTGTCGTCATGGCTAAATGCATCATTGCTGATTTTTATCCTGATAAAAAAAGGCCT
>JAOIVE010000034.1 GCA_028223895.1 Rickettsiales bacterium | reverse complement strand
ATCATTGGATGTGGTAATTGATACTGTCAAGAATCCTTCTGATCTGGCAACGGGGGATGCGGTAGTTTCAC
Organism: Rickettsiales bacterium; assembly: GCA_028223895.1. Lineage (GTDB taxonomy): Bacteria > Pseudomonadota > Alphaproteobacteria > Rickettsiales > UBA6187 > JAOIVE01. Next base: position 11,817 of record JAOIVE010000034.1, on the reverse strand, counting down.
TTATAAAAAAATTATTAAAAAATAATTCTCAGTTGGAGACCCAGGAAGTTGTATCTATGTTAGAAGAGTCAGGACTTTACGGCGCAGACAGGATGAAGGATTTTATACGTGCGCAGCTGGAATTACAAAAAAGTAAAGATTTTGCAAATTAACAGGCAATATTATTATGCCATATCATATTGATTTTGATTATCCTGATCGTCAGCTTTATCGGTTATAAATTTCTGAACCATATCTTCTAATTTATTAGCCATCTCAACAAGAGATTGTGCAGCTGCAGTATTTTCTTCTACCAAGGCTGCATTTTGTTGAGTCATTTCATCCATTTGAGATATGGCGCTATTAATTTCTTCAATGCCGGTAGCTTGCTGACTACTTGCAGAGCTTATTTCTGATATCAGGGAGGCAACTTCTTCAACGGATTTTTCAATCTCGTTTAGTGTTTCGCCAGCTTCGCTTACAAGTTTAGAGCCGCTTGCGACCTGAGCTACACTGTTATTGATGAGTTCTTTAATATCTTTAGAAGCTGTTGCAGAGCGTCCGGCTAGCGTTCTTACTTCTGATGCAACAACTGCAAAGCCTTTTCCTGCATCGCCAGCCCTTGCTGCCTCTACTGCCGCATTCAGGGCTAATAGATTTGTTTGAAATGCTATATCGTCAATCACGCCAATAATATCAGATATTTTGGTTGAAGATTGCTCAATTCCTTGCATTGCCTCTATAACGTTATGTACAATATTTCCACCTTTTCCTGCCACGTCTTTGGCTTTTGCTGAAAGATTATTTGCATTTGCGGCATGTTCGGTATTTTGCCTTACAGTTCCTGTTATTTCTTCCATGGAAGCGGCGGTTTCTTCTAATGTAGAAGCTTGTTGTTCAGTACGTTCTGAAAGATCTTTACTGCCGGCTGATATTTCGCCAGATGAACTATTAACTGAGATTGCTGTTTCTCTTATATTTAAAATTGTATTTTGCAATTGGTCGATAGTAGAGTTTAGCGCTTTTTTTATTTCACTAAATGATCCTAAATATTCAAATGTCATTTTTTGTGTAAGATTTCCTTCTGCAACCTGCTGCAGGACATCTACGCACTCTTCGATTCCTTTTTCATTTTCTATTCTTGATGTTACCATATTGGTAACATCAGTTGCATATTTGACAACTTTAAATGGCTCGCCATCTGCATTCATTATAGGATTGTAGGAAGCTTGTATCCAAACTTCTTTACCACCTTTTCCCAGGCGTTTATATTCTGCCGACTTATATTCACCTTGATTGAGATCTTCCCAGAATTTTTTATATTCTTCGCTTGCAGCAAATTCTGGTTCAGCAAACATGCTGTGATGTCTGCCCTTTATTTCTTCTAATTCATATCCCATTGTAGCTAAGAAATTTTCATTAGCTTCAATAATAGTTCCATCCATATTAAATGAAATTACCGCTTGTGATTTGCCTATTGCTTTGATTTGTCCTGAATAGTCAGCATTCTTTAGTTTTTGCTCTGTAATATCAGTTGCATATTTAACAACTTTAAATGGCTCGCCATCTGCGTTCATTATGGGATTGTAAGAGGCCTGTATCCAAACTTCTTTACCACCTTTTCCTAGGCGCTTATATTCTGCGGCTTTATATTGGCCATTATTAAGGTCTTCCCAGAATTTTTTATATTCTTCGCTTGCAGCAAATTCTGGTTCGGCAAACATACTATGGTGCCTGCCTTGTATTTCTTCTAATTCATAGCCCATTGTAGTTAAGAAATTTTCATTAGCTTCAATAATAGTTCCATCCATATTAAATGAAATTACGGCTTGTGATTTGCCTATTGCTTCAATTTGTCCAGATAAATCAGCATATTGCAATTTTTGCTTCGTAATATCAGTTGCATATTTGACTACCTTGAAAGGATCTCCATTTATATCCATAATTGGGTTGTAAGATGCCTGTATCCAAACTTCTTTGCCACCTTTTCCCAAGCGCTTATATTCAGCAGCTTTATATTCTCCTCTGTTGAGAGATTCCCAGAATTTTTTATATTCGTTACTTGCAGTAAATTCTGGTTCGGCAAACATACTATGGTGTTTGCCTTGTATTTCTTTTAGACTATAACCCATAACGTTTAAGAAATTAGCATTTGCTGTGACTATTGTGCCATCCATATTAAATTCTATAACAGCTTGCGACTTATTTATTGCATCTATTTGTCCTGCATAGCTTGCATATTTAACTACTTTATAAGGCGTGCCTTTTTTATCTAAAATTGGGTTATATGAGGCTTGTATCCATACCTCTTTGCCGCCTTTACCAAATCTTTTATATTCATTAACAAGAAAATGGCCTTCATTTAATGTTTCCCAGAATTTTTTATAATCTTCACTTTCTGCATATACAGGATCAACAAACATTCTGTGATGCTGGCCTTGTATTTCCTCTAAGCTATAGCCCATAGCATCAAGAAAATTATTATTTGCCTTGATTATGGTTCCATCCATATTAAATTCAATTACGGCTTGAGACCTATCTAGTGCATTTAATATATTATTTGTATCGTTGCTGGAAAACATCTAAATGCCCCTTATTTATATAGCCTCTTTATTATCATCGTTCTGGATTTTTATATCAGCTTTGGAGGCTTCCATTTCAACCTGGGCTAAAGTTTCAGCATCAAATAATTTTGCAACATTAAGCACGATCACCATTTTTTCCTTAATGGATATAATACCATCGATAAAGTCACCTTCTGCTTCATGATCTACTCTTGGAGCTTCTTTTATCTGATCGGAATTTGCATTTATTATGTCAGATACTGCATCAACTAATATTCCTATTAGCTTTTCTCCAACTGCAATTATTATTACTACATTCTTTTCATTTGGATTAGTCTCACCCATTTCAAAACGATTTCGTAAATCAAAAATAGGGATTACCACGCCCCTTATATCTATAACGCCTTTCATAAAAGAAGGGGAATTAGGTAATTCTGTTGTGGCTGTCCAGCCTTTAATTTCGCGTATGCTCATTAGCTCGACGCCATATGTTCTATCTGAAACGCAAAATGTTAGAAATTGCTTGCTATCATGATCTGAAGATAGTTCGGAATTGTTTTGCATTTGCTTACCAGTTTCATTAGTCATAGAATTGCTCGCTATTTAAATTAACTTTTATTTGTTTTTTACCTAATATCCTTGGTATAATTGCTTTATCAACTTATGATTGTACATGTATCTTATTAATAAAACGTTAATCTTGTTGGCCTCGTATGAACCAGGAGCCTTGGTATAAAATTCCAAATTTTAGTTATAAATCCAAAAATGCAATTATTATTGGCGGAGGCCTTGCTGGGACTTCTGCTGCTTTTTCTTTAGCAAGATGTGGGTGGAAAATAACTTTAATAGAGCGCAATAACAATATTGCTCAAGGTGCATCGGGTAATCCTGCAGGTATTTTGATGCCTCTTATATCTCATAAAGATGACTTATTGGGAAAATTTTTTCTATCCGGATTTGACTATACATTAAATCATATCAAAGAAATTGGCGTAAATTCATTTGATCAATGTGGTGTTTTGGTTCTTGAATCATCGAAAGTAAATAAAAATATTGATGATTTGATAACTGCCCAAATATCGGAAAAAAAAACAGATGGAATTTTCATATCAAAAGCAGGGTGGGTAAGTCCTGAAGAAATTTGCCGGGCAAATATTAATGCATATAAAGATAATATAAACTTAATTACAAATACTGAAGCCATGACTCTTGAGAAGGAAAATGATGAATGGGTTGTAAATGATATATATAAAAATCAAATAGCAAAATCTGAAGTTGTTATAATAGCAAATTCTAATGATGCTCTTAATTTTTCTCAATCAAACTGGATGCCTTTACATAATGTACGTGGTCAGATTACATATCTTAAAGATTATAATAATGAAAAAATAAAATCTGTTATTTGTTATGACGGAGGATATATAACTCCTGAGATTAATGGAATTTGCTATGTTGGAGCTACATTTGGCGTAGGAGATAATAACCCAAAACTTTCTATAAACGATCATAAGGAAAATATTGATAATTTAAGAAATCATTTTGATGTTGGAAGCGTTGATTATAATTCTCTTGATGGAAGGGTTTCGTTTAGAGCATCAAGCCCTGATAGAAGGCCTATGGTTTCTGCTGTTGCGTGTTTTAACTCCTTTAAGCAAGATTATTTTGATATATGTCATGGAAGGCAAAAAAAATATCCGGATGGGAAATACTTAAAAGGTTTATACATATCTGTAGGGCATGGGTCTCGTGGAATTACTTCTTGCCCGATTGCTGGTGAAATATTGGCTGAAATGATAACTGGCAAGGAATCGAAATTACCAAAAAATATATTGGATATTCTCAACCCTGCCAGATTTATCATACGTAAATTAAAAAGAAGTTAGGCTGCTATTTGACGTGCTTTTTCTTCTTTTTGGGTAGCCGGTTCTCTTTGCAGTTTTGCAGCTCGTTGTATTTCAAAAATTTCATATAGACCATATTCAATATATTCTTCTGTTGTGCATAGCCTTTCACAAACATTATAAGATTGATCTTGCAGGTCGGTATCATTTAATTCTTTTGCGCGTTCCTCATTTACTTCTCTTGCTTTTTTAAGGCTTTCTTTTAGCATTTCAGAGTCGCAAACAGATCCATCTTCCAGCTTCGCATTTTTACTAACAAGAGTATTAAGAATAGCTCTTGTGCGCTCTGTTGCCGTTGCAGGGTCATGCATGTCTCTTGAGTCGCCATCTTCGAAGCTTAGATATTTATTTGGTATACAACCATGCGCATCGCCTGCGACATATATCAATGTATATCTATATAAAAGCTCTACAAGATCATCAAATTCTTCCTTTGTATATGTTTTATCAATAAACACATCTAGCGTTTTTTCCATTTCTTTTTCGAAAGCTTTTTGTCCAAGATTTTCCTGTAATTTTTTTAATTTGATTACAGGAGTGTTGTCTATTTCCTGTGACATAATTTCATTTGATGCGTCAATTAATGTTGGGTTAGCTTGTGCTATCCAGGTATCATGGAAAATTCGATCACGTGTTTTTTGCTTCTTTAGACCTTCAATGCATTTTATATTTGCTTGTTCTTCAGGAGATCCTTCTTTTGCATTAGGATACATTAACCCCACATACATTGAACCGCAAGTAGTAGTGCCACGCTTATCGGCAATATATGCCATATAGTCTTCAGCATAAGATATATCAGGAACGCCTAATCTTCCATCTGATTTAATAATGCGGTTAGCGCGAAAATCCCAGCCACCAAATACAATTTTATGGGCTAATTCGCCATCTGGGAGTATATATTCTTCGCCACGCTCATTTGCAGCCTTCATATCTTCAACATTTCCTCCGCCAAGGAAAAATATCGCCTCTTCTAATTGATAAGGCATATCTGCAACTTCAACAAGAAAATCAATTCTTGTATCTACTGAAGTGTCAAACTCATATTCTGTGGCCTTGTCTCTTACTTTTTCCATTAAATCATGAACATATTTTAATTCCTTGGCATTATGAAGTTTTGGAATTAAAAAGTCGCGTGTTCCGGCTGCATATTCCATACCTATTTCCCATTCCATCCTGCGTACGGGCAGTCTCTTGCCTGCCATATTTATGCATATTTCGTCAATTGAAAATTCAGGCGCTTGCAGTCCATTAATTCTTTGAGTAGTTTTTCTTGCTTGTTCTTCAGGTAATTTTTCCTGCCGTTCTTGAATATATTTTTTTACTTTGCCATTTTTTTCTTTTTCAAATTCAGCTCTACCTTCACGAATTTCTTTTGCATTTCTAATAGTTTCATAGGATTTGAAGATATCCAAAGATCCGGCATCTTCGCGATCAGTTATGTCAGTCAGATGTATTTTAGATTCTCTTGTTTGCTCCTTACTTATATCAAAAGCACGTCCTTGCGGATCTAGTCTCATATTATCAGCATTAATGCAGTGATCTTTATTCTGGCCAGGATGAACTAAGGTTGTAGTTCCTTGCTTTGATAGTTTTTCTATTTCTTTTTCGTTTGCGCCAACTTTCCATTTGCCATTTCTTATTGCTACATAATCGGGATCATCGCTAAATCCAAGATGATAGTTTGCGCGTTCTTCAACTAATTTCTTTGACTCTTGTGTAAATTCAACTTCGTTTACTCTTTGAGCATAAACTGCAAGTTTCAATGCTTCTTTGGTAAATAATATATGATTTCCATCCTTATCCAGGTCGGCATCATATAGGTCCTGCCTTATTTCCACATATACTGGCATGTGGTTTTCTGCTTCGCCTTTTGCAAAAACTTCAATTTTTTGCATTGCTGTTTTTGATATAGTTTGTGACATTTTATAATTCCCTGTTTTATGAGTTAATAAGTTTCTAAATCATAGAGAAAAGGAAACTACAAGTTGTTTATTGCATAATTATTACTAATTGAGATTTTTTATAAATAAAAATATATTTGTAACTTTATCGCAGCTCAACACGAATATAAAAATATAACGATTATCATAAAGCTGGAAGTTCACGTGGAGGGTATTAATATGAATAGAAGAAAATTTTTAATTATGGCATCAGCTTCAATTTTGGCTTTAACAATAGGGAGAAAAACAATGGCGCATAAAGTAGTACCAATAGCATTAACTGACGATCAGTGGAAAGAAAAACTATCAGCCGATCAATATTACATATTACGCGAAGAAGGAACTGAGCCGCCAAATAGTAGTCCATTAAATAATGAAAAGCGTAAAGGTGTTTTTGTCTGCGCAGGCTGTGATTTAGATTTGTTTCTTTCATCTTCAAAATATGAAAGTGGTACAGGATGGCCAAGTTTCTTTGAGGCTATAGAAGGGCATATTGAAACTAAAACAGATTTCAAGCTTGTATGGCCGCGTACAGAATATCATTGCAAAAAATGCGGTGGTCATCAGGGACATGTTTTTAAAGATGGGCCTGAGCCAACGGGCTTGAGATATTGTAATAACGGTTTGGCATTAAAATTTATTCCGGAGAAAGTATAATGAAGCATTTATTAACAATAATATTTACATTATTATCATTAACAATTTTTAACTGGGCAAATGCTATGACTGATAAAAATCAAACTGCAATATTTGCAGGCGGATGTTTTTGGTGTATGGAAAAACCTTTCGATAAAATTGATGGTGTTATTTCTACAATTTCTGGATATGCAGGCGGTCATGTGGATAATCCAACATATGAGCAGGTTTCATCAGGCACTACCGGGCATATGGAAGTTTTGCAGGTTACATATGATCCATCAAAGGTAAGTTATAAAACTCTGCTTGATATATTCTGGCGTAATATAGATCCGCTTGATGCATATGGACAATTTTGTGATAAAGGAGAACAATATACATCAGCTATTTTCTATAAAAATGAAGAAGAAAAGAAAATTGCAGAGCAATCAAAAAAAGATATAGCAAAAATATTGAATGCTTCTGTTGCAACTAAAATAGTTGAAGATGCAACATTTTATCCTGCCGAAGATTATCATCAGGATTATTATCAGAAGAACCCGATCCGTTATAGTTTTTATCGTGGGAGATGTGGTCGCGATGATAGGTTGGAAGAATTATGGGGTAAAAAATAAAGAGTATATTTAACTTTTAAAAAAATTAAAGTAAGGGAGGATGTTGCTAATGTTAGCAATAATTGGCGGAACAGGTATTTATAATATTGATGATTTACAGATAGTTGAAGAGGTTGATGTAGATACTCCTTTTGGCAAGCCATCTGCGAAGATATTAAAGGCTGAATATAAAAATAAGGAAATATTATTTCTACCGCGTCACGGCAAGAGCCACCAATTTTTACCGCATGAGGTAAATTATGCGGCAAATATTTTTGCCTTAAAGAAACTAGGAGCAAAGCAGATAATTGGTATTTCAGCAGTTGGTAGTTTGCAGGAAAATATTCATCCTGGTGATCTTGCTATTCCTGAGCAATATTTTGACTGGATAAAAGGAAATCGTACTCGCACATTTTTTGGCGATGGGCTGGCAGCTCATATTTCTACTGCGCAGCCAACATGCCCTGATCTGACAAAATGGATATCGCAAAAAGCTGACAAAATGGGTATAGCCATGCATGTTGGTAAGACATATGCTTGCGTTGATGGGCCAAGATTAGGAACCAAAGCTGAAAGTAATTTCTTGCGTATGGCACATTGCGATCTTGTGGGTATGACTAATGTTCCAGAGGTGTTTTTAGCAAGAGAGGCACAGATTTGTTATGCAACAATTGGTATTGTTACAGATTATGATTGCTGGATGGAAGATCCGAGCCAGCATGTTAGTGTTTCGGCAGTTATTGAGCGTTATGGCGAGAGTTTACAGCGGGCAAAAAGTTTGATTCTGGAGTTATTAAAATCTGATATTCCTCAAATAAACGAAGATTATCGTCAATCTTTAAAAGATGCGGTTTTAACTCCAAATGCAATGATTCCAGAAGATAAATTTGAATTATTGGAAATATTGAGAGCATAACATGACCGATATTTCGGTAATAATTCCTCTTGCGCCTGATGAAGATAGTCATCAAAAACTGATTAAATGCATAGCCAAAGATATGCAAGTAATAACATCTTCAGAAAATGCTAGGGCGGAAAGTTTAAATGCCGGAGCATTAAAGGCCAATGGTAAATATCTATGGTTTTTGCATGCTGATTCACAAATAAATATAAAAAATATAGAAGCTTTAAAAGCGGCAATAAAAAAATATCCCGATAGCTTGTTATATTTTGACTTAGCATTTATTGATGCTCCGTTAATTTTGAAATTAAATGCTTTTGGGGCAAATTTGCGTTCGCGTATATTTAAGGCGCCATTTGGAGATCAGGGATTTTGTATAAAAAAAGATTTATTTGATAAAATAGGCGGCTTTCCTGTAGGCTTGCCTTATGGTGAGGATCATGTTTTTGTGTGGAAGGCTCGGCAAAATTCTATATCTATTAACAGAGTTGAAGAAAAAATTTATACCAGCGCCAGAAAATATAAAAAATATGGTTGGTTAAAAACTACTTTATTGCATCAATATTTATGGATAAAACAGGCATTTATGCAATGGATTAAATTAATGGCTGGAAAAAATATATGAAAACGGCTCTTGCTATTTTTGCCAAAACTCCGGGTTTGTCGCTTGTGAAAACCAGGCTTGCGGCAGATATAGGAGTTGAGCTGGCCGAAGAGTTTTATTTATATAGCGTTGCGGCAACTGAAGAAATATGTCAAAATTTGTCGAATGAGTCATCATATATAAAACCATATTGGGCATTGGCAGAAAAGGATTCTGGTAATCATAAATTATGGGAAAATTTTTCTACTATCTGGACGGGTGAGGGCGGATTTGGAACGCGCCTATATAATATATATAGCAGTTTGCTAAAAACGCATGACGCTGTAATTATGATTGGCACTGACAGTCCGCAGATAAATCCTGCAATTATATATAAGACTATTGAGAAATTATCACGAAAACCAGATTCTTGTGTTTTTGGCCCTGCAAAAGATGGAGGGTTTTACCTTTTTGGTGCAAAAAGAGATTTAGATAAAAATATTTGGGAATCGGTTGAATATAGCCAAAACACAACGTTAAAAGATCTAAAAAAGAAACTTAAACAGGAAAAAATAAAAGTGATTTTATTGCCTGAAAATATTGATGTAGATGATGCATATGATTTAAATTTGCTTTATTCAAAATTAAAGCGTAATAAAAATCTTTTACCAAAACAGAGGTCATTATTAAACTGGCTGGAAAAAATAGTATAAAATTTCTTGTATTGTTACTCATTATTATGCATGTTCCTCATTTGAAACAATAATTTAAGATATAATTTTATGCTTACAGTTAATAATATAGTCTATCGTATTGCCGGAAGAACTCTTTTTGATAAGGCATCTATTTCTATCCCTGAAGGATATAGAGTTGGACTTGTAGGGCCTAATGGTACTGGAAAATCAACGTTATTTAAACTTATTGCGCGTGAGATTGAACTTGACGATGGTGAAATTTCTATTGTTTCAAATGCAAAAATGGGAATGGTTCGTCAGGATATTCCCGATGACGACACCAGTCTGATTGATATAGTATTAGCTGCAGATACTGAGCGTACTGAACTTTTTAAAGAAGCTGAAACTGCAACCGATCCGCAGCGTATTTCTGATATATATACACGCCTTGATGATATTGATGCTTATGAAGCGCCGGCGCGTGCATCGATAATTCTTTCAGGTTTAGGTTTTGGGGTGGAGGATCAGTCGCGCCCTATAAGTGATTTTTCTGGTGGTTGGAAAATGCGTGTTGCTCTTGCCGCAGCATTATTTCGTAAACCTGAGCTATTATTGCTCGATGAGCCAACAAACCATCTGGACTTTGAAGCTATTGTGTGGCTGGAAAATTATCTGATGAAATATCCTCATACATTTATAATTATCAGCCATGATCGTGAAATTTTGAATAAAACAGTGACTCACATAGTGCATCTGGATCAATTGCAGTTAACTATGTATACTGGAAATTACGATCAATTTGAGACTCGTCGTGCGCAAAATATGATGAATCAGCAGGCTCTATTTGAAAAGCAGCAGGCTCACAAACAAAAAATGCTTGATTTCGTGCGTCGATTTGGCGCAAAAGCAAGTAAGGCAAAGCAAGCGCAAAGCCGGCTTAAAGCAGTTGAAAAAATGGATATGGTTGATGCCATTATCGCAGAAAGATCAACCAAATTCAGATTTCCACAACCTGAAGAAATTGGTTCCCCTATTATCACCCTTGATAATGTTGATATTGGCTATGCCCCCGGCGAGCCTGTTTTGCAAAATGTTAATATAAGCATATCAATGGATGATCGCATTGCATTGCTTGGAGCTAATGGAAATGGTAAGTCAACATTGGTTAAGTTACTATCAGATAAGCTAAAAGCCCTAAAAGGAGATGTTGGTCGCAATAGTAAATTGCGTGTTGGATATTTTGCTCAGCATCAATCAGATGAGATGGATCTGCAATCGACAGCATTTAGGGTTATGCGAGAATATATTCCTGGTGTTGAAGAGCATAAAATCAGAGCAATGCTAGGAAAATTTGGATTTAATAAAGATAAATCTGATACAAAAATCGGTGAATTATCAGGTGGTGAAAAAGCAAGATTATTATTTTGCATGATGAGCTATAATGCCCCTCACATAATGCTTCTTGATGAGCCGACAAACCATTTGGATATCGATGCAAGAGCTGCGCTTATGCAGGCTTTGAATGATTATGATGGTTGTGTAATATTGGTAAGCCATGACCCGCATTTGGTAGAGTCAGTTGCCGATAATTTATTTCTTGTAAAAGACGGTACTGTGACACCTTATAATGACGATCTTGAGGCTTATAGACAGTTGGTTATGGAGCAGCGTCGAAAAGAGCGCGCAAATGATAAGAAGAAAAATAAAGGTAAGAAAAAAGAAAAGAAGAAAAAGAAAATCTCTCCAGAAAAAGCAGAAAAAGATTTAAATAAATATTCGCAAGAAAAAGCTGATCTTGAAGCCGAAATGGCAACTCCAAGGGCAATTAACAAGCCTGGCGTTATGGAGGAGTTGTCAGAAAAATATGCAAAAGTTGAAGAAAAGCTTAAAAAAGCTGAAGCTGCATGGTTAGAATCGCAGGATAATAGCTAGCAATGGCAGTCTCTTAACGGGAGAAGGCTAGGATGAGGGCTTTTTACACCCCTTAAGTCCCTTCTCCCTTGTGGGAGAAGGCTAGGATGAGGGCTTTTTGCACCCCTTAAGTCC
>JAOIVE010000033.1 GCA_028223895.1 Rickettsiales bacterium | reverse complement strand
AGTCCAAAAGTCAAATTTATCGCAGTATATTGCGGTGTGTGGCTGGGTGCAAATGGTTATATGTTCTAATCTAGATAATAACAGATGCAGAACAGTATGTTTTATTAAAATACCTAGTAACACTATTTTGATACTAAAGGCGGCACGAGTAATCCCAAGATTGCTTTTATTACCTACATTTGATTGCAGTCAAAGCATGATTTGTGCAAATATGTTTAATAAGAAATTAGATAAGCTAAGCAGGTATTAATATGGTGGCATTGTTAGATTTGGCAGGTAAAAAAGGGTTGGTTATTGGCATTGCCAATGAGCACAGCATTGCCTATGGCTGTGCTCATGTGTTCAGGCAGGCGGGTGCTGAACTGGCGATAAGCTACGCGAGTGAAAAAGCGGAGCCTTATGTCCGGCCACTGGCAGAGCAACTTTCCGCGCCCATTATCATGCCTTGCGATGTTCAAAAACCAGAACAAATGTCTGCCTTATTTGAAGAAATCCGCCAAAAATGGGGGCTGCTGGATTTCCTGCTACATTCGATTGCCTATGCGCCAAAAGCAGATTTGCACGGGCGTGTGACTGATTGCTCTTTGGAGGGGTTTACGGAAGCGATGGATATTTCCTGCCATTCGTTTATTCGTATGGCGAAGCTGGCTGAGCCACTCATGATAAATGGTGGCTCAATGTTGACGGTGAGTTATATTGGATCGCAGGAAGTTGTAAAGAATTACGGATTGATGGGGCCAGTAAAGGCTGCATTGGAGTCGACAACGCGCTATCTGGCGGTAGAACTTGGTGAGAACAATATACGTGTAAATGCACTTTCACCAAGTGCTATGAAAACACGAGCAGGATCGGGTATTGAGGATTTTGAAGGGTTACTTTCTTCAACTGCCATCAAAATGCCGCTCTATCGCATGATTGACCTGGATGATATTGGCAATATGGCTGCGTTTTTAGTGAGCGACCTTGCTAAAAATATCACTGGCGGTGTGCATATGGTCGATGGCGGCTATGAGATTATTGATTAACAAAGGAAACAAAATGACCTGCATCACCAATAAAACCTACGATGAGATCAGCATAGGGGACTCCGTGACGCTCACGCTCACACGCACGCTGACCATTCTAAAGTCGGTTCATGTTCATGCCTACCTTTAAAATAATTATTTTCATATTAACGGCGTATCTTATAGTATCTCCAACAGTTGCACATTCTGCAGAAAAAAAGAATAAAGAAGACAGTAAAGGCATTGTTAGTTTAGTGATAGAAAATGACAGCTTTGCAAGTTCGGATAGTGATTATACCAGTGGGATACGCCTTTCCATACTTTCATCTGAAGAGCATATGCCAAGATGGATAACATCATTTGCCAATATTTTACCTCTTGCGAATGACGGTAATAAGCGTATTAGTATTGCCGCCGGGCAAAGTATGTTTACTCCGCAAGATATTACTAACCGCAAACCATCTCCAAATGATCAACCCTATGCCGGATGGCTATATGGTTCAATTGGTATGGTTTCAGATACAGGAGAGACACTTGATAACGTAATGCTTACTCTGGGAGTTGTAGGGCCTTCGTCACTTGCTGAGCAATCACAGATTAGTTTGCATAATGCAATTGGCAGCCCACATCCCGAAGGTTGGGATCACCAGCTTAAAGACGAACTTGGTATTATTCTAACATATGAGCGTAAATGGCGTGCTATGTATCAAAACACCCCTTTTGGAATGGGCGTTGACGTTACGCCACATGCAGGAATAAATTTAGGGAATGTCAACACCGATGCGTCAATCGGTGCTACGTTCCGGTTTGGATATGATTTACCATCTGATTATGGTCCGCCGCGCATCCGCCCAAGCTTGCCTGGCTCAGATTTTTTTCTTCCTACGAAAGAACTTGGAGGATATTTATTTACCACAATTTCAGAGCATGCAGTTGCTCGGAATATATTCCTAGATGGCAATACATTCAGCTCCGGACCTCGTGTTGATAAAGAAAATTGGGTTAATAGCCTTCAGGTGGGAGCGGCAGTAACTTACGGGAGAACAAGAATATCATACACGCAAGTTTATATGAGCAAGGAATATAAAACTCAGGAAAATGCTTCGCAATTTGGTGTATTTACCGTTTCGTGCAGATTTTAAAATTACATGGACATCGCAGACAACATGAAAAACAACCAAGTACCATTATGGATAAAACTTTCCTACACATTGATGGTCTGTGTTATAGTACCTATATATTGGCATGAATATGGCCCAACAAACTTCTTATGGTTTTGCGATATAGGAATGCTTGTAATGCTGGCTGCCTTATGGCTGGAAAGTAGGCTACTAACCAGCATGATGGCACTTGGGGTCTTACCCTTAGAAATATTTTGGTTTATTGGTTTCTTCACTGGTGGCTGGTTTTTATCAATAGCTGATTATATGTTTGATTCTACTTTACCTCTTTACTTGCGTGCCTTGTCTTTATACCACTTTCCAATGCCAGCTGTAACTATATTCATGCTGATGAAATTTAAGTACGACACACGAGCATTGCGGCTACAAATTCTACTGGTAACTATATTACTTCCGGTAACCCGCTGGATTACTCCAGAGGAAGAGAACATAAACTGGGTTTTTCAGCCGGAAATATTGCAGGATTTATCGGTATATATGTACATACCATTGATAACTGCTACGCTGATATTAGTGGTATATATTCCTATGCATTTTGTTCTAAAAAAATATTTTCCTATAAATTAGGAATAAAAATTAGACCCAAAAATTATATTATTAATATTGACTATAATTTGATTCCAATCAAAGCCTAATATTTATCAGAATGCTTTATAGTAGATATAAGATTATCGCTTAACAAAGGATATAAAATGCCCAACTCAAAAACTTGCATCACCAACAAAACCTACGACGAAATTAAGGTTGGTGATTCGGCATCTCTCACACGGACGCTTACTCAGCAGGATATTCAGCTATTTGCAACTGTTACCGGTGACATGAATCCGGCGCATTTGGATGAAGCTTATGCGAAAAAGGATATATTTCATCAAATCATTGGTCATGGGATGTGGACTGGTTCTATGTTTTCCGTGCTGTTTGGCATGCAACTGCCGGGGCCTGGCACCATTTATCTTGAGCAAACATTGAGATTTTTAAAGCCGGTGCATATTGGTGCTACTATCACAGCTTCTGTCAAAGTGACTAAAAAAGATGATAAGCACAAGCATATTACCTTCGAAACTCTGTGCGCCAATGAAAAAGGCGAACATGTGCTCGAAGGTGAAGCGCTCGTTCTTGCCCCGTCGACAAAGATAAGCTGGGATGCCCTACCGCTTCCGGAGGTGCAGATTAAAACGCCTGCCCACAATTATGAACAATGGCTTATGGATAAGGCTTCGGGGTTGAAACCTTTGAAAGTTGCCGTAGTGCATCCGGTTGATATTTATTCGCTTAGCGGCGCGGTAGAAGCAGCAAAAGCGGGTGTTATCGAGCCTATATTAATTGGGCCGGAGGCTAAAATCCTTAAAACAGCTGAAGATGCCCATATTGATTTGGATGCTTATACCATCATCCCCACATTGCATAGTCACGCCGCAACAGCAAAAGCAGTGGAAATGGCGCTGGCTGGTGAAGTTGAGGCACTGATGAAGGGCAAGTTGCATACTGATGAGCTGATGCTGGTGGTGCTCGATAAAGAGAAGGGTTTGCGCACAGGCAGGCGTATGAGCCATGTGTTTGTACTCGATGTACCGAGTTATCCCAAGCCGTTGTTTTTGACCGATGCTGCAATTAACATCAAGCCTGGACTAATGGAAAAGAAAGACATCGTTCAAAATGCTATTGATTTGTTTACTACGCTTGGGTTAGGTACGCCGAAAGTGGCTATTTTATCGGCAGTGGAAATGGTGACCGAAAAGATCCCCTCCACACTTGATGCAACGGCTTTATGCAAAATGGCTGAGCGTGGACAGATTACAGATGGGATTGTTGATGGCCCACTAGCGTTTGATAATGCAATATCGCATGAGGCAGCAAAAATTAAAGGTATTGTGTCAGATGTGGCAGGTGATGCCGATATTCTTGTAGCTCCTGACATTGAATCGGGCAATATGCTGTATAAGCAACTTCGTTATTTTTCCGGAGCGCAAGGTGCTGGTATCGTTCTGGGTGCAAAAGTGCCGATCATTTTAACATCACGAGCGGGCGATGCCGAAAGCCGTGTGGTATCTTCAGCTTTGGTATTACTTTATGCGCGCGCAAAAATTATTTTATAGTGAGAAGGAGAATTTTATGTTTAAGAATTTGATAATTACAACGCTTATTATTTTAATCTCGTTATCGGCATCTGCTGATGACTATGATAACTTTAATAGTGACGGGAAAAGATATAAAGATTTTAACAGCACCAAAGGTGATAAATACAGGGACTGGAACAATGTCAGAAATATGCTAAAAGCAAAAGGCATTGATGTTTTAGCAATTGACTGGAATGCTATTGAAACAGGCTGTCAGGAAATTAAGAACAGAACACCAGAGAAGTATAACAAATGCAAATATGATAATGCTATAAATTATTCCGACTATACCAAAGATATAGATTATTGTAATGCTGCCGCAGATCAAAAGTATTTTGATTATATGCAGTCTAATAATACCAGCTTTACCGCTAATAATTCTACCATCACCTTAGAGAGAAGCGATACATCTTTGAACAGACGTCAGCAGAAGGAATATAAATATTCATACAATGTATTATGCATGCGTAACTTAGGATGGGACGGCGGATCGTGGATTGGCGGAAAAGGCAATAACACAACAGAATATAAAAGACATAAGTACGGAAGATAACAGACTGAGCGGGGTTGCTATGAATGACATTATAATAACCTGTAATGCCGGTTCTACCAATACTAAATTAGCCGCGTTTGATGCAGAAACATTGGAGCGCAAAGGTCATAGCACTTCCTATCATGCTGCGGAAACATCAGAGTGGCTTTGTTCAGTCGGGTCACTTGGAACGGTCACTGCCATCGGCCATCGTGTTGTGCATGGTGGATTTGAATTTACGCAGCCCACGCGTATTACGCCGGACGTTCTGGACAAGCTAAAAAGCTATATTCCGCTCGCGCCGTTGCATCAGCCCGCGGCGATCAAGATGATTGAGGAAGCGCAAAAACTTTATCCGGATGTGCCGCATATTGCATGTTTCGACACGGCATTTCACCATACGATGCTAGATATTCAGCGTCGCTTTGCCTTGCCGCAGAAATTTTATGACGAAGGAGTTGTTCGCTATGGATTTCATGGCCTTTCCTATCAGCATATTGCGGAAACAATGCCAGAGCATGAACGTGTAGTTGTAGCACATTTAGGCGGCGGAGCCTCAGCCTGCGCTATGAAAAATCGCCAAAGTGTAGCAAGCACGATGGGTTTCTCTACCCTTGATGGGTTGATGATGGGCACACGCTGCGGTGCGATTGATGCAGGCGTGTTGCTGTATTTATTACAAGAAAAGAACATGACAGCGGAGCAACTTAGCAATCTACTCTATCACGAATCCGGCCTGAAAGGGGTTTCGGAAATCAGCGGCAATATGCAGGAATTGCTTGCAAATAAAGCCCCTGCGGCAAAGCAATCTGTGGAGCTGTTTTGCAGCATGGCTGCCAAAGAAATTGCTGGGCTTATTCCCGCACTTGGTGGGTTAGATGCACTAATCTTCACCGGTGGTATCGGCGAAAATGCAGCGCCTGTGCGTGATAACATAACAGCCTTGCTACGATGGGCAGGTGATTTTTCTGTATATACTATCCCTACTAATGAGGCGTTGGTGATAGTGCAGGCATGTCAAAGCCTCGGCAGTGCTATGAAGAAAAAGGCAACCTCCCGCTGGGAAAACGAAGGCGGCACAACAAAATAATAAACAAAGGGAAAGACGATGAAACATATTGTGGAAACGAAGAAAAAAATCCATCAGGCGGCACTCGACATTCAAGAGGCCGTCAAAGCCAACAACTTTGGTGTGCTTCACACATACGACCTAAAAGAAACCCTCAAAACCAAAGGCATAGATCTGCCGCAGGAGTGTCGGATCTTTGAGATTTGCAATCCCAAGCAAGCCGCTGCCGTTTTAGCCGAGGATATGGAGTTGAACATGGCTCTACCGTGTCGAATTTCTGTCTGGGAGAATGAGGGCGGCAGCGTCAAAATTGGTATGATATCTCCCAAAGATATGCTTAAATCGCTTTCCGACTCGCCTGTGCTTGCAAAAATTGCTGGGGAAGTGGAAGATACCATGAAGGCGATTATTCAGGCTGCAAAGTAAATATATCAGGAGAGTTAAATGTCAGAAGATAAAGTTATTACCGCACATATAGAAGAAACTGGCAAAAATGATTATGCCGTAAAGATTGAGGTAAGCGGGCATCATTTGCACGGCGATGAGCCGAAATCCTTCGGTGGCGGCAACACTGGCCCCGCACCGTATGATATGTTGCTGGCGGCACTTGGCGAATGCACGGCGATGACCGTGCGCTGGTATGCCATCCAGCAAAAATGGCCGCTGGAAAAAGTGGAAGTCACCCTGACACACCAGAAGGTAGAAAAGGTCGATAAATTTGAGAAGAAAATCACCATCCACGGCGATGCGCTGACGGACGAGCAACGCAAAAAGCTGATCGAAGTTGCCGCCAAATGCCCCGTGCAACGCACGCTGGAGGGGAAAGTGGAGATTACGACGGTTTAGGGATTTCTTAATTGTCTAGGTCAAATAAGGTGATGTTGTTGTTTTAAAGTATCTTTCCATTACTAAAAAATACGGTATGTTGCTATCAAAAGAGCAGGATAAAAATGGCGATTAATTTTTCAGGCGAAATCGATTTGGTTGCTACATATGCGGCGGTTCTCTCAACACTGATTGCTATATGGGAGTTTGTGAAATGGAAGAATAGGAACGCTATTAAGCTTACCTGCAATCCTAACATGAAATTCATGCCATCATCTGATGGTAAGAGTTACGTCATTGCAAATGTTGTTAATTCAGGTAGCACAGCAACCACTGTAACGCATTTTTTGGCTTATTATTGGCCAAGCCGTTTTCACAAAATATTTAGGAAAAAAAGGCAAGAGTTCATTATAAATTGTACGGCTGTTCCTGCTTTAGTAAATCCGGGAGAATGCTGGATGGGTCAAGCCCACCAAGACGAGAAAATTGAAAAAATGGCTCGCGAAGGAATTCTCTATATGGGGATAATCCACTCAATGGGCAAAAATGAAGTATTGCGTAGAGTCAAAATTAGCAAAAAATCTATATAATTTTTTTGTGACCGAACCGCTACCCAATATCCGCCTCAACCCTCTTCCCCCATGTCATCCTGAGCGCGTTGGCGATGGCCAGAACGTCGATGACTTCTTGCAGCAACGCTCCAGCAACGGGGGTGATATGCCCGGTGGCGGCGAAGCCCATCGCCACCACACTTAATGCCATTCCGCCGATGCTTTTGAGTGGATTCATCAGATTTTAATATTAATACTCACTATTTACAACGCCACATTCTTTATACTTACTTAATATGAGTTATTTTAGTACCTTCAATACTCACACCGGCCATAAGTCCTGACTGATCGAAAATATAGGCATAGGCATCGTCTTGAAGACTGGATGTGGATAGGTTTTTAGCCACACCTTCATCTACCAAAACTACAGTTGGGCCAACGCCGATTTCCCAGCCTTTGGTGTCTTTCACATATTTAATGGCTTTGTCGCTCATTAAAAACACAACATAACCATAAGACTGAGCGCCAGCTTGCAATCCCCAAGATGCGGTAAAAGAGTTGTAATAGCCATCAACTTTGCCATCTTTTTGCATCAAACCTTCGCCATATGCTCCACCGAAGATAAGTCCTGCTTTTACAATACTTGGAAAAATCAATATTGCTTTTGCCTTCTTAGCTATAGCCTTGGCAACAGGGTCTGTTTTGGTAAGAATTTCCAATGACTGATCGGCGTCTTTTTGCAGATCTTTCTCCGTTGCCGCCATAGCACCGAATGATAATGTATTAATTAATATTGTTATAGCAAATACTCCTAATGTTTTTCGTAAAGTTTTCATGGTATTCTCCTTTAGGTTAGATTGTTAAAATTTAGTTGCAGGCGTAGTCTCGGTGTAATGAACGTTAATTTCCACGCGCCGGTCCGGGCTTAAGCATATAATTGCCTTTTTGCGGCTCATGCTCTTGGCGCAGCTAGTTGTTGACTGAGATTCACCAAGCCCACTAACTTGTGCTACACGTGACTTCAAATAACCGCGTGATGCCAGATAGTTTTTGACTGATTGCGCCCTCCTCATGGATAATTTTTGATTATCCTCCACCGAACCAATACGATCAGCGAACCCTAAGATTTCAGTGCTTGAAATATCCTTTGCATTAAGCAGTTTTTTGGATAGTCCATCCAGACTATTCATTGCTTCTGGTGTTAGGGTGGATTTATTAAACTCAAAATAAACACTTCTTTCCTGCTCTTCCAGAGTGGTAACAAACTGTCTACGCGGTTCTTGTTTCTCAACCATTTTAGCTGGGGACGCACATTCATCGCTGCCATGTGGCCATTTTGTGCGTACGCATTCCCCAGATAATATGCTGCGAATGATGTGGCCGTCAGAGCTATTAACAACATCGTTATCAGTTAGTGCTCCAGCAGCATTTAATTGTGCACTACAAAGCAAAGAGGTGACTAAAGTAAATATACTGATAATTTTATAGCGAGTGCTCATGAGTATTCCCCTACTTTTTTGCATCTTATTTGCACTGTAGGCTAATACCGTCTTTAAGCATTTGATTACAATCAAACGCCTACTTATATTTTTCACTTATCCATTTTAAGGCCTTGGCAGCTTCATCTTTGTCGAATACCTGTATTTCAGGGTGAATAAATATTTTAAGAGTTCCTACTACCCAATGTTGCCACGTATGTCCGGCAATCACAGCAACACGCTCAATTTTGTTGTGATGGGATTTTACGAATGCCATATGTTTCTCAAAAGAGGAAAAGTCATCCCAACCATTAAATTTAGAAGCATCAACTATAAGGCGGATTTTTTTATGTTTTTTAATAAGCGCATCAGCCTCGGTTGCAAGATGCGAAAAATCGTTTTCTTTCAATTCTTCAGGTGCTGTTATTTTCACTATATTAGAAGTGATGTTTTCTATTTTAATCACGGTAAACTCCTTTTGTTGTTATTTTATTAAAACATAATTGCCGGGTGCATCGGCTATGGGTTTATAGCCATTAGCATTGCCGATTGTTGGCGGCTTAGCTTTACCCACAGAATTCTCTGCTAGCCATGCGTCCCAAGCTTCCCACCACGAACCTTGCTTTTCGGGAGTGTCTTTTTTCCATCTGCCAGATGGTACGTATCTGGCAGTACTAGGTATGGTTTCCATTTGGTAGCTTCGACCTTTGTGTCCCGGTTCACTAACGATACCCGCGTTATGTCCGCCACTGGCAAGAACAAACGTTACTTCACTTTCGGTCAGTAGTAAAATTTTATATACTGATTTCCACGGTGCAACGTGATCGCGCTGAGTGCCAACGGAAAATATTGGAGCGCGGATATCGGTTAGTGCCACGGGCGCATCACCAACTATGAAATGCCCTTCTGCAAGCTCGTTTTTCATGAAAAGCTGTTGCAGATATTCGCTATGCATACGGTATGGCAGGCGCGTTGCATCGGCATTCCATGCCATAAGATCAAACATAGACTCACGTTTGCCTTGCATATAATTTTTAATGATACGCGACCAGATCAAATCATTGGATCTAAGTAACGCAAATGCTCCTGCCATATGCTGTTTATCAAGATACCCCTGATTCCACATAACATCTTCTAAAAATGCTATCTGGCTTTCATCGGTAAAGAGCATGATTTCGCCGGCATCCTCAAAATCTACCTGTGAGGCAAGAAGCGTAATGGTTTTAAAAGATTCATCACCATCACGTGCATGGCTTGCTGCCATGATAGAAAGTAATGTTCCGCCTAAACAATATCCGACCGCATTTATTTGCGGTGCTTTTGTAATGGCTTTTACTGCATCGATTGCCTCGCCGAGGCCTGTGTGCAGGTAATCATCCAAACCTAAATCACGGTCGTTTTCATCCGGGTTTTTCCATGAAATCATGAAGACTGTATGTCCCTTATCCACCAGATATTTCACCATTGAGTTTTTAGGCGAAAGATCAAGAATGTAATATTTCATAATCCATGCCGGTGTAATCAGCACTGGTTCGGCATAAACTTCCGCCGTTGTCGGTGTGTACTGGATTAATTCGATAAGATTATTGCGGAAAACCACTTTTCCTTTTGTAGCCGCAATATTTTTCCCTACTTCAAATGCTTCGCTGCCAACAGGCGGCTTTCCTTCCTGATGGCGTTTGGCATCTTCCAGTAAGTTTTGATAACCTTGCCAGAAATTCTTGCCACCTTCTGCTTTTGTGGTTTGTAAAATATCAGGATTGGTAAAAGGATTATTAGATGGGGAAAATATATCGAGTATCTGCCGTGCAGTAAAAGAAGCAACGTTTGAATGATGCTCCGATGTTCCTCGCACCCCACTGGTTGCTTTGTCCCACCAGCTTTGCGTTAATAAAAAATTTTGCGCTAAAACATTAAACGGCCAACTCTTCCATGCATCGCTTTGAAAGCGACGGTCATTTGACTCTGGCGTTATAATCGGCTCAGGGTTAGAGGCTTGTGCGGCCTGCGCTAAATAACCACTCATTTTTCTGGCTTTCTCAAACATACTTTTACCAAGCATTTGCTGTTTCGCAGGAGAAAACATGAGATGTGCCCACCAATCAAAGCCTGAAAGTGCCAGTGCAATAGGCGATATGCCACCTGTCAGCTTTGCTAGCTTCGCGTGTAGTTTATGATCTAGCTCGAAACTATCAGGCAGAGGCTTATACGGCGCGCATTTATAAGCTGAACAACGTCGTGATAAGCCATCATCCGTTGTTTTTTGTTTTTTATCTGGGTTAATATTTATAACTTCTGGCATAGCTTTTTCCTTTGCAATCTTATTGCATGTAATGTCCGCCATTGACGGAGAGTGTTTGACCTGTGATAAAACGTGACTCATCTGATGCTAAGAATACTAAGGCGTTTGCAATTTCTTCCGGCTGAGACAATCTGCCCATGGGAACCTCAGCAATCATAGCTTTAAGAATGTCGTCAGGCATGGTCTTCACCATGCTTGTATCGGTATATCCCGGTGCAAGCGCATTTACTGTAATGCCTTTAGAGGCGCTTTCACGGGCTAGAGATTTGGTGAAGCCAATAACGCCGGCTTTTGCGGCCGAGTAATTGGTTTGGCCTATTTGCCCTATTTGAGCATTGATTGAACTGATACTAACAATACGCCCAAAGCCGGTATCACGCATTGCCCCAATTACGGCATGAGACATATTAAAACACGCTCCAAGATCAACCGATATAACAGCATCCCAATCCGCCCGTGTCATTTTATGCATCATTTTATCACGGGTGATACCGGCATTATTCACCAGAATTTCGACGTTAGTTCCAAAATCTGCACAGACCTTAGCCACGCCCTCTGCACATTGTTCAAAATCACTCACATCCCATTGATACACAGATACGCCTGTTTCCTTGGCGAAGGCATTTGCTCTATCTTCATTGGAGACATAGTTTGCGACAACATCATGCCCAGATTCGATTAATGCTTTGCAAATAGCCGCACCAATACCCGTTGTACCACCTGTTACAAGTGCAAGTCGTTTTTTCATGTTTTATATCCTGCCGAGTAACATCAAAATGAGCAAAACAATAAGAACCGTGCCTAACGTACCACTTGGCCAATAACCCCAATTTCTGCTATGTGGCCAGCGCGGCAAAGCACCTATGAGAAATAATATTAACAATATGAGAAGGATGTTTGATAGCAACATAATGGTATTCCATATATTAGGTTAGAGCTTAGCTTATACCTAATTTGTTTTGTATGATTTGAGCAAAGTCAAATATGAAAAATTTTTGTCTAAAATCAATTCATTTAATAAAATCAATATCTTTCTTGCTGCGCTTCAGGTAGAGTAAAGTCAGAAACATTCAGCCTTTGATTTTAATAATGGAAGCTTTATGGCAATCGAAATCAACAGACTTAAGGCACCCCTTTTTTTAGGTTTAACACAAGAAGAAATGCTATTTATTGGCCAAAATAGCCGTTTAAAAAATGTAGCCGTGGTTCCCTTTTATTCATGCGTGGTGACTCTATAATTAATTTTTATGTGATTATACGAGGCACGGTACAAATTTTTCGTCAAACGCCGGATGGACATGAAGTTACAAGCGGCATGCTAATTACGGGCGACGTAGTCAATGCTAATGAGATTATTACCAAAACACTGACACATAATGTGAGTGCCAAAGCAGTAGATGATGCAATTCTACTTGAAATTCCTGTGGTTTGGATGAAAACGCATCTAAATACTTTTGATAATAT
Source organism: Rickettsiales bacterium (assembly GCA_028223895.1). GTDB lineage: Bacteria > Pseudomonadota > Alphaproteobacteria > Rickettsiales > UBA6187 > JAOIVE01. The sequence continues at coordinate 571 of JAOIVE010000033.1, read as the reverse complement.
TTCATCACACCTTATGGCATCGCCCATAGTCAATTTAATTGTGGCCACACCTTATGGCCGAGCCTTCTGATCGTCTGCACAGCGCACCCAGATAGAAGCGGAACACCAGTCAACCATGACTGCCACTCAGATGGTCGCCTGTTTCTTGCAACGGCTTTGCATTTTATATGGTCATGATCCCCAAGATTTTGAGTTACCATATAGTAAAACATTGATCGCCTCACGCCTGCGGATAGAGTTAGAAACTTTTTCGCACACCTTAAAGCGATTAAAAAAAGAGGGAATTACTGTAGAAGGAAAGGATGTATCTTTTACCAATAAACAAAAAACCGGACATTTTGTTTGCGATGAATGCTCTCTTTCGGAGGATTGCCCTGCGCATGTTCATCTGCATAAAAGCAAGGATAATGCTCCAAAATATGCAGCGTAACTCAAAATTAGTGCATTTTCCCATAATTTTTTAGATTTGATTGCAATCAAATCATTTACTCTTCTATGGTATTAGTATCCATTTTAGGGTCTGAATCATCAGGCTTGTTAAATTATGGAGAATTATTATGTCTAGTCCTAC
>JAOIVE010000032.1 GCA_028223895.1 Rickettsiales bacterium | reverse complement strand
GCAATTTCTCAATATGAAAAATTACAAGATATTATAGGAAAAATAAGTAGTTATTCTTATTTAATATATGCTGAAAATTTATCAGATCCTAAGCACTCAAGCTTTTATCAAAATATATCAGAAGAATTAAACCGCATAACGACTGATCTTTTATTTTTTGAGTTAGAATTAAATCAAATAGAAGATACGGCTCTTGCAAGACATTTACGCATTCCAAAACTAGGAAAATACGAGCCATGGTTAAGGGATATACGTATTATGCGCCCTCACCAGCTTTCTTCTGATTTGGAAAAAATGCTGCATGAAAAATCAATAACCAGCCGTCAGGCATGGCATAGGCTTTTTGAGGAGACTCTGGCAGATATGCGTTTTCCTTTAGGGCGCAAGCAATTAACATGTACTGAAATAATGAATAATTTATCTTCAAGTGATGAAAAATTGCGGGAAAAATCGGCAAAATCTATTGGCGAAACTTTAGGAAAGCACATAAAGACATTTGCGCAGATCACTAACGTTCTTGCTAAAGATAAAGAGATTGACGATCATTGGAGAAAATTTAAAACACCAATTTCATCTCGTAATATCAGTAACTTGATAGAAGATGAGGTTACAGAGGCCTTAATCTCTACAGTAAGCAATAATTATGAAAATATTGCTCATAGATATTACAAATTAAAGGCTAAATGGTTTGGAGTTGAGCAGTTAAATTATTGGGATCGTAACGCTCCCCTGCCCGGCGATGATCCAGATATAATAAGCTGGGAAGAGGCAAAACATATAGTTTTATCGGCATATGGCAGATTTTCTCCTAAAATTAGGGATATAGGCAAAAGATTTTTTGAAGAAGGCTGGATTGATGCGCAAGTTAGAAAAGGCAAGGATTCAGGAGCTTTTTCTCACCCAACAGTGCCAAGCGCCCACCCTTACATCCTTATGAATTATCAGGGAAAATCTCGCGATGTAATGACATTGGCACATGAATTAGGGCATGGGATACATCAGGTTCTTGCTTCAAAACAGGGAGCTTTAATGGCTGATACTCCCCTTACTTTAGCTGAAACTGCATCGGTATTTGGTGAACAACTAACATTCAGATCACTACTTGAGCGCATAGAATCGCCAGAGCAGCGCAAAATATTAATAGCCGGTAAAGTTGAAGATATGATAAATACGGTTGTGCGCCAGATAGCATTTTGCCAGTTTGAAGGGCTTATACATAATCAGCGCCGCAAGGGAGAGCTTTCTATAGAACAAATATGCAATAACTGGATGAGCGTGCAATCTGATTCGCTTGGATCTGCAATTAAATTTGACGATGAATATAAATATTACTGGTCATATATTCCTCATTTTATACATACTCCGTTTTATGTATATGCCTATGCATTTGGCGATTGTCTGGTTAATTCTTTATATAGGGTATATCAAAATAATCCTGAAGGTTTTGAAAATAAATATATAGAAATGCTGTCAGCCGGAGGCACAAAGCGTCATAAAGAGCTGCTTGAGCCTTTTGATCTTTATGCTGGCGATCCAAATTTCTGGCAAGGGGGCTTGGATATGATAGCTGAATTTATAGATGAGCTGGAAGCTATGTAATATTTATTTTTTGGAATTTATTGATATTTGATAAGATTGCTCAAGCCATTCTTCTAACAGTTGGGCGTCTTCAAGTATTTCTAATGGAACTTTCCAATATGATATTTTATTTATCTTGCCACGAGCTTCGTAAGTAAATATCTCTGAATTCATATTTTGATATTGTGTGCGATTACTATCATCGACTTTAAAATAAAGTTCGTCTTGTGAGATAATACCTATAATTATATTGTTTTTATAGACTCCGTATCCACCAAACATTGATTTGGCGATGATGTTTCCATAAGGAGAAAGCAGCTCTATAATATATTCAACAAAAGAGTTCATAATTTATATTTTCTGATAATGCTGAACTGTTGGAAATGGATCATAAAAATGATGGAGTAGTTTTTTCCATTCCTGATAATCAGGTGATTGACGAAAGCCATTAATATGGTCTTCGAGAGTTTCCCAGTTTACCATTAAAATATATTTATTATCATTTTCTAGACATTTTTGTAAATCATGAGAAATATACCCCTTCATAGACATTATAATTTTTTGAGCAGCGGAAAATGCTTCTTCAAATTCCGCACTTTTGCCTTCTATAATATTTAAAGTGGCTATTTCTAATATCATAAATTTTACAAAGTTTTTTGCATTAATACAGTATCGATAAATTTGCCGGACTTGTAGCCCACTTCTTTTAAGCAGCCTTTTTCTTCAAAGCCAAACTTTTTATGTAAGCTTATTGATACTTCTCCACCTTCCCAAATAGGAATTCTTGCAATAACTTGTTTTATATCTTGTTTTTTGGATGCTTCTAAAATTTTTTCTAAAAGAATTTTTCCTACACCCCTTCCCTTATAATCTTCATGGACATATATTGAATCTTCTACCGTATAGCGATATGCACTGCGAACATGATATGGCCTTACATAGGCAAAACCAGCAATTTTATTTTCAATAGATGCAACTATAAATGGCATTGAGTTATAGGATTCTTTGCGTTTTAAAAGATCATCTCCGGTTGGAGCATCTTCTTCAAACGTTGCTACTGTATTTTCGACATGAAATTTATATATATTTGCAATTTCTGAAAAATCTTTTGATTCAGCATTTCTAATTTTTATCAAGCTAACCTCATTTAAATAGAAATTTTTTCAGATAAAGATACGACTTTACCAATGACAATTAGAGTTGGAGCTTTAAGTTCAGCTTTTTTAACATCTTGATATATATTTTTAAGTGTAGATATGCACTTTCTTTGATTTGGCAGAGTTCCATTTTCAATCGCTGCAACTGGAGTGTCAGAGGCAAGGCCATGCTCCTGTAGCTTTTGAGAAATTTCTTCTAAATTTGTTAGTCCCATATATATCACTAAGGTTGTATCTGCTTTTGCAAGACCAGTCCAATCCAAATCCATTGCCTGACCTTTTTGCTGATGGCCAGTCAAAAATCTTACATTTGTAGCAATGCCGCGATGAGTTAGTGGAATACCTAAGCTTGCGCAGCAACCATCCGCTGCATTTACCCCTGAAACTACTTCAAAAGGAATTTTATTTTCTACCAGATGTAAGGCTTCTTCTGCGCCTCTACCGAAAATAAATGGATCTCCGCCTTTAAGACGTACAACGACTTTTCCCATATTTGCTTGCTCAACAAGAGAGGCGTTATTTGTTTGATCTTTACGAATCAGATCGCGAATATACTCACTATCATTAGTGAATCTACCAGCAGCGATTTGTGCTTTAATCCAAGCATCCTGCTGATCTGTGACTGTAATTGTTTTGCGTGTTGTACTCATAAATAACCATAATACCATCATTACATGATCATACTTATAATGTGATTATAGCATCAATAATCATAACAAGAAAGTGCTTTTATGTTAACAGAACATTTTAACTTTTTGTTGATATTACCTACTTCTAACTGAAAAAAACACCACAATTGTAATATTGCCTACACATTTGTGCTTTAATATATTCTTATGAATAAAGGATTTCGCAATAAAAAAGGATAAAATTGTATTATGTTAGCTTCATTTCTTAAAAAACTTTCAAAAACTCCCACTACAAGCCCTGAAAATAAAGAAATTTTACATAAACCATTATCTGATCTGGATAACAATGCTGATAATTTGAGTAATCCCCATGGCATTCTACGTTCATTTCTTAAAAGGCTTTCAGAATCTCCTACTACAAAACCTGAAAATAAAGAAATTTTAAATCAACTATTATCTGATCTGGATAACAATGAGTTAGACGAAAATATTTTAAACAAAGTAGAAGAGATAGGGCTTTTAAAAGAACTGTTATTACAAAAAGATCCATACGGATACACTCCTTTACAAAAGGCTATATTTCCAAGAGATATACGCGGAAAAGCTCTTGTCGGCCAAAGCAACCATCAATTAGCTGAAAATATTTTAGATAAGGCCCAAGAAGCAGGGATTTTAAAGGAATTATTATTGCAAAAAGATCGATACGGATACAATCTTCTAGACAACACTATACTTCCACAAGATGGATACAGAAAAACTCTTAGCAATCAAAGTAACCATGAATTAGTAGAAAAAATTTTAGAAAAAGCCCAAGAAGCAGAGGTTTTGGATACATTATTGTTGCAAGAAGATCGATACGGGAACACTCCTTTACACAAGGCTATTGATCAAAGTAACCATGAATTAGTAGAAAAAATTTTAGAAAAAGCCCAAGAAGCAGAGGTTTTGGGTACATTATTGTTGCAAGAAGGTAAATGTAAAAAATATCCTCTGATTCGGGCTATTGGAAGATTGGATTATGAATTAGTTGAAATACTTTTAAAGAAAGCTCAAGAAGCAAACGCTTTGGATAAAATATTAAAGCAAGGAGATAAACGTGGAGACACTACTCCCTTACATGAGGCTATTGATAGAGGCAATAACAAATTAGCCGAAATGCTTATAGAAAAGGCTCAAGAAGCAAACGCTTTGGATAAAATATTAAAGCAAGGAGATAAACGTGGAGACACTCCCTTACATAATGCTATTGATAGAGGCAATAACAAATTAGCCGAAATGCTTATAGAAAAGGCTCAAGAAGCAAACGCTTTGGATAAAATATTATTACAAAAAAATACATTTGAATACACTCCTTTAGATAGGGCTATTGAAAGAAGCAATAACAAATTAGCCGAAATGCTTATAGAAAAGGCTCAAGAAGCAGGAGTTTTAAAGGAAGTCCTATTGCAAAAAGAAAATTTCAGTAGATACACTCCTTTACATAGGGCTATTAAAAGAGGCAATAACAAATTAGCCGAAATGCTTATAGAAAAAGCCAAAGAAACAGGGGTTTTGGAAGAAGTATTATTGGAAAAAAGTCGATTTGGTGGAGACTGTCCTTTAAAATATATTCTCCAAAGAGCTCGAACCGAAGATGACCATAGAGAATATTTAAAACTTTTTATAGAAGCTGGATTTGATTATAAATCAGCAGAAGCAGATAGGTATTTGCCACCAGCACTTGAACAGGCAATAAGGGCAAGAGGTGATAATGAAGACCGATCTGATGCGGCCTATAATTTCAAAAGGAGGTATCAAGCTGAAATCAAAGAGGGCAGCGAAGATCACGACCAAAAAATGAGTGATAGACGCGAAAAAAGAAGAGAAGCCCGCGCTGATCGAATGGCGGGTGCAGGCGATTCCAGTTTTACCGAAAAGTTATCAAAAAGAGAGCAGCAAAAAGCTCGATGATAAACTTATTATACTAGCCTGATATCGTTTTAAAGCGATATTACTTGAAACTATGAAAAACTTCGTTAGATTATAGGCGGAGGTTGGTGCGGGCGAGTTGCTTGCTGAACCCGGTCAGGTCAGAGATGAAGCAGCCGTAGGTGAGATTTACCCGGGTCGTGCCGGCCTCTTTTTATATTTATAAAATATATTCACCGACTCTAAAAAAGCATTTTTATTCTTTTGAGTGTAAATAAAAGTTTTAATATGGCCGAAAAAAACAAAGCGTATAAAGTCTTAGCTAATAAATATCGTCCAACATCTTTTGATGATTTAATAGGTCAGGATGTTTTAATTCGCACTATTACAAATGCAGTCAAACATAATCGCATTGCAAATGCTTTCCTATTAACAGGAATTCGCGGAGTAGGAAAAACAACCACCGCAAGAATAATTGCTCGAGTTTTAAATTGTGTTGGCGAAGATGGAAATGGCGGCCCTACCCCCTCTCCTTGTGGAGTTTGCAAGCAATGTCAATCAATTGCTGAAGATCGCCATCCTGATGTTATAGAAATGGATGCGGCAAGCCATACAGGTGTAGATGACATCCGTGAAATTATCGATAATGCGCATTATTTACCAGTTATTGCCCGCTATAAAATATATATAATTGACGAAGTACATATGCTCTCTAAAAACGCTTTTAATGCGTTACTCAAAACTTTAGAAGAGCCCCCTTCACATGTGAAATTTATATTTGCAACTACTGAAACCAGAAAAGTTCCTGTAACTATATTATCCCGCTGCCAAAGATTTGATCTAAGAAGAGTAGAAAATGATATATTAATCAAGCGCTTATCTGACATATCTAAACAAGAAAATACGGTTATAGAAGATGAGGCATTAGCCGTAATTGCAAATGCTTCTGAAGGGTCTGTACGTGACGCTCTTTCCATGCTGGATCAGTCTATTTCTCAGCATGAAGGAACTATAACAGTAGCAAATGTCAGAGAGATGCTTGGGCTTGCCGATCACAGCTCCATCATTGATATATTTACTTTAATTGCAGAGGGCAAGTCTGCCGAGGTTCTTGATAGATTTAAAGATTTATATAATAAAGGCGCTGATTCAACTTTAATTTTAGAAGAGATGATGGAATTTGGCCATTTAGTGACTAAATTAAAAATATCGCAAGACTCCTCTCAATATATGAATCTTCCCAAAGAGCAAATAGAGATAGCAAAATCATTGGCTGAAAAATTAAGCATGTCTTACCTTACCAGATATTGGCAGATGCTTTTGAAAGGTTTTGGCGAGGTAAAAATTGCGCCAAATGGGTTTATAGCTGCTGAAATGTTATTGATTCGCCTAACTTATATGGCTGATCTGCCCTCACCGGCTGCAATTATAAAAAAGCTGGAAAAAGGGGATTTAAATATATCTGCACAGCAATATGTTGAGCAAAAGCCTACTTATGTTAAAGAACAAAGACAAAATACAATGATTGCCACATCGTCGGCAGCAGTTAATATAGAAAGCGAAACTCTGGCTTTACGCGAAGAGGAAGCAAGCACAGAACCTTTAGCAAAGGTTAATAATTTCAATGAGTTAGTAGAATTATTTGAAGTAAAAAGAGAAGCTTTACTATGCCACTGGTTACAACATGATGTTAGGGTTGTTTCTTTTGAAAAAGGTAAGGTTGAAGTAAATATTTCTTCTGAAGTTCCTAAAGATTTTATCGGAAAGGTTAGCGCTTTATTATCTCAATGGACAGGTGAACGCTGGATTTTAGCTATTTCCAACTCAGGCGGTGGGTTATCTTTAAATGAAGAAAAAATAAAAGCTGAAGAAAAATTAATGCAAGAAGTTTCTGGACATGAGAATGTTAGCAAATTATTAAAAACATTCCCGGGAGCAAAAATCACATCAATAAATAATGCTGAGGAGTAGAAAATGAATATCCAACAAATGATGAAACAAGCGCAGGCTATGCAGAAAAAGATGGCCGAATCTCAGGAAAAACTAGCAAATACTGAATATTACGGTACTTCTGGCGGAGATATGATCAAAGTTACCATCACAGGTAAAGGTGAGATCAAAAATTTAAAAATCGATCCATCTCTTATTGATCCATCAGATCCGGAAATGCTCGAAGATTTAATCGTTGCAGCATTTAACAACGCCAAAAAAGAAGCTGACAGTGCATCAAATAGCGCTATGAGCGACATGATGGGTGGAATGGGTCTTCCTCCAGGTTTTAAACTGCCATTTTAAATTATAAAATATTAAAAAATATGTCTGAAACTTCTCATTTAGAGCAGGTAATATACTATCTGAGCCGCCTCCCCGGCCTTGGTAAGAGATCGGCAAGAAGAGCCGTTTTACATTTGGTGCAAAATAAAGAAAGCTTATTGCAGCCACTTGCACAGGCTCTGCTTGATGCTAAAGAGGCAATAAAAGTTTGTCACTCTTGTGGAAATATTGATAGCAGCGATCCTTGTCATATTTGTAATGACGCTCGTCGTCAGGACGATATTCTTTGTATAGTAGAAGAAGTTGCTGATCTTTGGGCAATTGAACGTAGTAATATATATCGCGGATATTATCATGTTTTAGGTGGAACATTATCTGCAATTGAAGGTCGCGGCCCTGATGATTTAAATATCAACTCATTAGTACAAAAAATTGCTGAAGGCAAGATATCAGAAATAATATTGGCGATGAATGCTACTGTTGACGGCCAGACAACCGCACATTATATAACTCAACGCTTGAAAGAATATGATTTACAAATCAGTAGAATAGCTCACGGAGTTCCAATTGGTGGCGAGCTTGATTATCTTGATGATGGAACTTTGGGCGCAGCCTTTAAGGCACGGGTTCCTTTTTAAATATATATTATTTTGCGACTAGCAATTCTTCTAAAAGAGAGCGCAGACCTTCTTTATCTTTCCAGTCTGGACGGAATCTTGCAAAAACCTGTCCATATTTATCGGCAATCATAAAACTTGGATAGCCCTTTATTTTAAGCCCTCTGTGAAAAGCCTCATTTGCAGGAAAATATGGCGGCATTAACGTGCCATCAATGTTACGCTCAATATAAAAATTATAGGCGTCGCTTGAACCTTCACCAGGATGAATTATAGGAATTATTTTCACCGGCATATCTTGTATGCTTGCATAAAAGTCAGCCATTTCCGGCATTTCTACAGAACAATATGGACACCATGTTGCCCAAAAAGCAAGAATAGTCAAACCCTGATCATATTCATAAAGACTATGCAGCTGTTTTTCCATGTCAAAAAATTCATAATGACTAACATATATAGGGTTAGAAAATTTCTCTAATTTGTGCTTTTTCCACAATGGCGGAGTGACATCAAAAAATATTTTGCTAATTTGTGACATTATAAGCAGCGCAAAAACCACGGACATGACAATTCTAAAAAACTTGCCATAAATTGTAGCTTCTTTTTTATCAGACTTTTTGATTTCTTTTTGCTTTTTTGCCATTTAAAACTATGCCTCAGACTCAACCATCTCAGCAATTTCTTTTACTTTTTTATCATTATTATCAAGCAACCGCGCAATGTCATCATTTTCATCACCGACATTTGCATCAATTAATTCACCATTGGATACAATTTGATGGCGCTCCAGCTTTTCAAGCTCCTTATTTGCCGGAAGATTTACTCCCAGCTTATTTAACTTTCTGGCGCGGCCAATAATATTAGCATTAAATGAACCGGCAAAAGTATCATATTTTTTATACGCTTGTAATATATTACGCCCAATGCCCTTAGCCATAGCCTGCAGATTAACAACACTATTCATCAGCTTTGTAACTTCCTGAATAATATGTTTGGCATTTTCTTCCTGCTGAGAATGACTTATTAACAACTCAGCCTGAAGCAATATATTTACAAGACCAGAAGGGCCAACCGGAATAATTTTTTCCTTATGAGCGCGCTCTATAAATTTTGAGTCAAGCTCGCGCAATTTATCCAATGCAGCTTCTGATGGAAGGAACATAAACACTGTTACATTCCTCTCCTCTTTGCCGCTTCTTTGAAGTTGCTGCTCAACAGCTTTTCCATAATTCTTACTTATTAAATCTTTTAGATGATCGTTCATACTTCTTTTTAAACCAGCCTCTAAAAAGCGGGTTTTTGCTGGATCATCAATAGATTTTGCAATTTCTACAAAAAATTTCGAAGCCTTACTATCTATCGCCAGCACATTATTCTGTGGCAAGAACACCACAGCATCTGGCTTAAAACCATTACCTTCATCATCTTTTATCCAATATTGCAATCTATAGTCCCTGCCCTCATGCAGGTTGGAAGATTTAAAAATATTAGATAGCGTAATTTCCGATAAAGCACCCGCCCCAGATGGATTAAGAAGCGCTCTTTCAACTATATCAACAGTGTTTTGCGATTTTTCTATACGATCATGTAACATACTCATAGATGAAAAAACATTCTCAAATTTTTTGCGCAATTCTTCAGTTTTTTCAGACATCACCTTATCGGTAGTTTCTTTCATTTGAGCGGCTTCACGCTTATGATCTTCAAGCAATTTATTTGATAATTGAGCCCCGGCATCGGCAATTGATGCTTTTGCTGCCTCAAGATGCTGAGCTTTTGTTGCTTCCCAGTTGGACATTTCTCTTTGCATTGCTAAAACTCGCTGGCTTGCAGTTTCAGCATCTATACGAGCTGCATTTCTTGCTTCGTCAGCTTTTTCACGCAATTCTTTTTCATTTTGAATTAACTCTTCAAGCTTGCTTAATTCATTTTTAGTATATTCCATTGCCGTGATGGCTTGAGTTCTATCTTCACGAGCCGATATAATAGCTTCTTCCAACTCAGAAAGCCTTGTTTTTAGTTCATGCCTTTCAGCAAATCCATTTGCAATCTCTTCTACAAGATTAGCTTCTTTTTCTTTAAGGTTAACAACTTTGGAATAAAGGGCTATAGATAAAAATATGAACCCAACCAGGGCTGATATAGTTATATAAAATTCCAGATTAACTAGTTCCATTATTTTTATTCCTCTGGTAATGTTCATGCAAAAATTATAATTACATACAAGTTACTTCAAGTTATTAAAAAAGGAAAGCATTGAAAGTGTCAAATAATATGAAAACAGCGATAATTATTTTAGCAGCCGGAAAAGGCACAAGAATGAAATCAAATACGCCAAAAGTGCTACATTCTATTGCTGGCAAATCAATGATTATGCATGTGTTAGATATTGCGTTGGAATTAAATCCGCAAAAAATAATAACAGTATTAAGCAAGGATACTTTAAGTGTAAAAGATCAAATATCTGATTATTCTGACATAGCTATCCAAGATGAACAGCTAGGCACAGCACATGCAGTTAAATCTGCCCTCCCCTTGCTTGATGGATTTGAAGGAAATATTTTAATTCTTTATGCCGACACACCATTAATCACAATTGAAACTTTAAATAATATTTTAGCAACCTTAAAAGACGATAATAAAGCATGTGTATTAGGTTTTGAGCCAGAAGATGCAGCAGAATATGGCCGTTTAAAAATAGATAAAAATAATAATTTGCTGGAAATTATTGAATTTAAAGATGCAAAGGATAAAGAAAGAGAAATAAAGATATGCAATTCCGGCGTTATGGCAATCAAAAGTGCCCAGTTGCAACAGCTTATAGATAAGATAGATAATAATAATGCCAAAAATGAATATTATCTGACTGACCTTGTTGATTTAGTCAACAAAAACGCAAATAAAGTTGCATGGACTAAAGGCGATGAAGAAGAGGTTATGGGTATAAATGACCGCAGTCAATTATCTCATGCCGAATATGTTTTTCAACAAAGAATGCGCAAAAAAGCCATGCTTTCAGGCATTACATTATTAGCCCCAGAAACTGTATTTTTTTCTCACGACACTCAAATTGCAAATGATGTGATAATACATCAAAATGTAGTATTTGGCCCCAAAGTTAACATAGCATCAAATGTTGAAATAAAACCATTTTCACATATTGAAGGTGCAGATATTGCATCTGGATGTGTAATTGGCCCCTATGCAAGATTGCGCCCGGGAACAGTTTTAGAAAATGATGTAAAAATAGGAAATTTTGTTGAAACTAAAAAATCCTCAATCGGCAAAAATAGTAAAATCAGCCACTTAAGTTATATCGGAGATAGTGTTGTAAAAGATGAGGTAAATATTGGCGCAGGAACCGTCACATGCAATTATGACGGCTATGATAAATTTCAAACTATTATAGAAACAGGCGCGTTTGTTGGATCAAACACCGCTATTATTTCCCCGGTGAAAGTTGGCGCAGGCAGTATAATAGGCGCAGGAAGTGTTATAACTAAAGATGTAAAAGAAGACTCCTTAACTGTGAGTCGGCCAAAGCAAATATCAAAAGAAAACTGGGCGGCAGAATTTAGAAAGAGTAAGGAAAACTAAATAGTATAATTAAATAAACCATACTACTTGCGATCATTTAAAAGCTTGCGTATATTGGCAAATTAACGCAAATCCTGTTGAAGTAATGTGATAAAGACAATTGCCGGTTTTCTAATAAAAACAATATCCGTACTTAGCATAGTTGCAATGCTGAGTATTGCTGGCTTTATGGCGTGGATTATTGCCGAACCGCGCTCTATACCTTCTATTACATCTTATGTAGAAAAAGAAGTAAGCGGCTTAACTTCTAAATATAATCTTGAAATTGGTGATAGCTTCATTGGTTGGAATAAATATGAAAAAGCTTTTAGCATATATATAAAAGATGTAACTATCTTAGATTACGCAAATGACACAATAGCCAACCTGCCCCAGCTATATTTTAACTTTAGTGTTGCGCAAATTTTAAGAGGAGAAATTCTTTCTTCTGAAATAACTTTAATAGAGCCAGTGATTTATTTAAATTCTTCTGAGGATGAAATTGACTATGTTCAACCAAAATCGGAGCGTTTGATTGTCAGTTCCTGGCTAAATAAAATTTATGAAAATGTGCTTTCTAAATCAAACGAAATACCAATTAGCAGTATAAATATAAAAGATGGCATTTTAAATATATCAACAAATAGATCTGATTTAGTATGGAACATCCAGAATGCCTCAATTCATTTAAATAAAACCGAACAAGTAAATTGGGTTGGAGGAACATTTGAGCTGGGATTTGGTCAGGATCAGGCAAAAATTAATATCACATTGATGCCAAGCCAAAAGAAAGATCTTGATATATCGCTCATATTAGAAAAATTGCCATCATATGCGCTACAGGATCTTTTGCCAGGCAGTACAATCTTACAAAAACTAAATCTTTACTTTGATGGCGGAGTAAAATTAATAGTTAGTCTTGATGGTGAAGTTTCACAGCTTAATTTGGATATATCAAAAGCATATGGGGTTATAGATTATCCTGAAGTTTTTCTTAAGCCAGTCACAATTAAAAATGCAGTCTTAAAGGGAAATTTATATAAGAATTTTTCTTCTATGAGCATTGATAAAATAGAGGCAGACTTTAATGGTCCAAAAATAAAAATATATGGTTTGATAAATGATATCGACGCAGAGTTAACAAACCCAGAAAACCCAGCCTATCCAGACGTTGATTTATATGCAGAGATTGAAAATCTCAAAGTTGATAATTTAAAAAATTACTGGCCTGTTGAATTTAGAAAAACTCTACGCAGTTGGATAGTGGATAATATACATGGAGGGACTGTAAATAAGGCCAAAGGACATTTTATTTTAACGCCAAAAGATTTTCATGATATAGCAAAAAGAAGGGAAATTATTAAAACTTTATCACTGACAAATTTACCAAATGAACCAGTTATATCTAAAAAATCGATAGATGCCTATATTGATTTGGATGGGACTAATGTTTCATATAGCGATGCTTATCCGGCACTTAAAAACATAAAGGGAAAGGTTGTATTTGATGGGCATTCGATGAATGCAAAAATTGAGAAGGGAACATTAAAGGGACTTAATGTAAAGGAAGGGAATGTTGCAATAAAAAATATTTGGCAAAAGCCACTTAGATTATCTGTAGATACAAAATTTTCAGGAGCTGCAGAAGATTTAAATTATTTTACAAAACCTACAAATGTTTTAGATAAAAATAATGAACTCACTTTAAGTGTGAGTAAATTGACAGGAAATGTTGATGGAAATATATCGCTTGATTTTCCTATTATAAAAGAAATTGATTTTAATGATTTAAATTTAATTATTAATGCAAAATTCGATAATTTAAAATTACCTAAATTATATAATAAAAATGATTTTAGTAATGCTACGATAGATTTTTTATTAAATAAAAATAAATTATTAGCAAAGGGAAAAGGTGATTTTTCTGATTTGCCAGCCTATATAAATTATGAGTTACCATTAAATCACAATGAGGATTTTGAATATAAATATAATATTAAGGCCTCCCCATCTAATGATCAAATTGAAAAGCTGGGCTTTACAAAGCTGCCAAATATCGTGGGAAATTTTGCAATCGACATAAATGCTCTAAAAACTCATGATAAGCTTGAATTTACCGGCGATATAGACCTTAGCAAGTCTATAATAAATGTGCCATCTATAGGTTATCAGAAAGCAGCTGGAGAAAAATGGCAAGCAGAATTCATTGCAG
>JAOIVE010000031.1 GCA_028223895.1 Rickettsiales bacterium | reverse complement strand
CAGGAAAGGCTTGTGCTATACTTACCTGCGAAGCCTCATCAATTATAACTATATCAAATATTTCAGATTCTAATGGTATATATTCGGCAAAATCCCTAATGCCAGCCAAAATACAAGGGAAAGCATTTTTCAGGTCTTCAAATACCTTTTTATCAAAACGCTGCTTCTTGGATATAATCTTTTTGAGCGAAGTAGGATCATTGCGCTTGTTATTGTAAAAATCAACGACCCTTTCATCTAGTTTATAGGTCATTTGGGTTGTTACCAGATTTTCTAAATCGGCCTTTTCATCAGTATAGCTATACTGAGGCATCGACCTAAATTTTTTGCTGACGCTGTTCTTCAGGAAAATATATCTCACAAGACTGTTAAATTCATCTTCAGGGTATTTAGTAATAGCATTATCAAAAAGGCCAAAGATGCTTTCGGTATAAAGGCCAGCTTTTTTAGTGGTATCAGGATATTTCTCTGCAAAATTATTTATGGATTTCATAGTGTCATTTATTGCCTTTCTTTCTTCTTCATCCGGCAATGTAATATCCGTTTTGAGCAGCAGGCAAACCCATTCGATAAAATCCTGCTGGAATTGGAAATTGCGCGAAAGTTCAAAATCAGTTTTAACTTTCTCCGCATAGCGGAAAATGCAGGTAACAGCTTCGAGCTGCTCAATACATAAATGTGGCTTTTCAAAGTCGTGTCTCACGTCTTTTTGCAATGCAGTAGATAGCTCCCGTAACTGTTTTCCCTTGAATAAATAACCGAATAAACCGGCGCGAATCTGTTTACACTGATATATAAAATTTCCCAATGATTCTAGCCCGTCTTCTGATAAGGTTGGTATGTGTGCAAGGTTCGGCAGGCGTGCCTGCATTCCCTCTTTTGTTGCTTCAACAATTTCAATAAGGGTTAAGAAGCTTTGAAAAGCATCTATTGTTTGGGTGTCAGGGTATAATTTTCCAAATAGGTTTTTCAGGCCGGCATCTGATGATAGCTTTTCTTTTAAGGAGAGCATATCAGTTTTCACCTCTTGAAGTGCTTCATCAGACTGTTTGTTTTTGTATAGTTCCTCAAGGTCAAACGGCAGGCTTTCCTTAGATTCGTCAATTTCAGGAATATCCACGCTTTCATATGATTTTATCGTGCCGGATATTTTATCCTTAAGGCCGGTGACGGATTTTTGTATTTTATCTTCTAGGCTGCCGTAATCATTTTTAATGGCCTTGTAATGTTCTTTAATGCTTTCCATTGCGGTGGTGGAAAGTATTTTTGAATAGGTGCTGCCCGTTTTGCCAAGACGCAATATAGGATTCTGGAAGTTTTTATCAAACCGAACTTTATTCATCGTTTCGGTAATCTTGTCCTCAACAACATCAAGGGCTTCTTTCTTATCAGATAGCACCAGCGTGGATTTGTTGTTTAAAATAGCATCACATATTATGGCCGTAATTGTGTGACTTTTGCCAGTACCTGGCGGCCCCTCCACAGTGGTGTATTTACACTTGGATTTATTCAAGGCCGTTAATATCTGGCGTTGTTCTTCATTTAAAGGGATAGGGCTGGAATAAACCAGCTTATCTGGTGAACTATTACCATCCCAATCATGTTCAACCTCACTAACAACGGATACGGGGTTTTCTTTTATGAAATCATCAATTAGCACTTCAAAGGCCGAAGCAAGAATATCGTCACCAGCGTTTAGTTTTTGCAATATTTCTTCATAATCGTTCACCAGTGATTCATCAGATTTATCAAAAAGGCCAAAGTAACACCGGTTAGATATTTGAATACTATTACCTTTGGCAATTTGTACTTCGGGGTTGTTTATGTCGATATATGGTGAAAGGCCAAAATAGGTAATAGCCTCCTTTAAGGCTCGGTCTATTTCACCAATAAGATGCTCCTGCTTCTCAGCGATATATATTATACGCTCCATGAAAGATCCTAGGCTGCTGCTTTTTCTTTCATTTTCAGCGTTATAGCTTTGGGAAACGTATTGTATGGCCTTTTTGTTTACATATAGAAGGGAGTCAAAGTTAATTTGAAATGTTCCTTCCGCCTTTGTTATCTGAACGGGAATGTAAAAAAGAGGATAACGCCTGTCTTTGTAGGTTATATCACAAAAATTAAGGTAAAATTCCTGCTTCTCTAAAAGATTTTTATTATTTACCAACTCGGACATTTCAAAGAAAATATCGGCTATAGCAAAACCTTTAAAGAAGCTGGATAGCTTGTTTTGTATGTCACTTAATTCAAAGTTCTGGCTAAATTTCTCATCAACATCAAATTCCTGTTCCAAGCTCTTGCTGGTAATAGCCATTGAGATAATTTCTTCAAAAGGGCTTATGAAGATGTCGGTCAGTTCTTCTTCAATCTGGTAAACAGAATCTGCTGTTGTAGTTTTTATTTTTTCAAGCGGTTCACTGATTTTTTCAATGAACGGAGCAAGAAATTCTTCTTTGATAACTCTGGTTATTCCATAAAGGGCAAAGGCCGTTGCATCTATCACATCGTTTGGGTGCTTGGACAAGCCAACGTCAATTTCATTATGAAACTTCTTTATAACCTTATTAATATCCTTCTGGCTTATGAGGTCTATCTGTTGCTGGATGAGCTGCAACAGGTTCTTTGGTATCTGGTTCTTATAAACACCATGCTTCAATTCATTTAGCGCATCATCCTTAAATCCGCTGCGGATAACCTTCCATGCAAGAGCGTTATATTTCTGGTATTTTTCTAGCTTAACACTAACTTGCAGGTTATTGTTATCCCTCTGCTGAAAATGCCTTTTTGGTGTCCGGACTTTATGGAAGTTGGTTTCCAAAAAATCCATGAAATAATGGGCAACCTCTTTTACAAAAGGAATTGAACCGGTATCTTTTTTTACTTCTTCTGCTACTTGTGATTTAGTCATATAAAATATATACGTTAATCAACCTTAAAGGGCAATAACTCAATCACAATATAATCATTCCAACCCAAACCCTTTCAGAATCTCCGCCTGTTCTTTCAGATAATCGCCGCCGTAGCTGGCAACCAGGGTGGACATGCCACCTTTATGACCGTAATTCTCAGCAAGGGCAATCAGGCGGGCGGTGGCGTTTTCGCCCAGCTTCATTTTACGTGCAATGCTATGCCTGAAAGAGTGCGGGTTGCGGTATGGCAAATCGTTGTTAACAAAAGCCGTTTTTATGGCTCCCCTGATCTGACTTTGGGATTGAATAAAATCTCTTGTTAAAAGCTGTATCGGATCACCTTCTACTGTCAGGCTTGATGCTATTTTGGGAAAGAGCGGTTCATTATCTGTAAAACCTTGCGCTATAAGGCAGTCACGCCATTTCAGAACATTCTGGATAATATCTTCCGATTGCCCAATAAATACCGCCGTGATTTTCTTCGAGTTCTTAGTATTTTGAGTGCGCGGGTCTTGGATAAAAGACCATATATCATAATCCTTGAAATATTTTATGCTCTTGATGGTTGCAGTTTGCAGGGAGCTTATCCTTGGGGTAGTAAGCAGGCAAAGACTTACCATCGCCTGATTGCGCATTTCTACTTCCGTATCACTTGGCATTTTGCGGATCGTTGAAAGAATGTCCGCAACATCATGGCTTTCCTGATAGTTGGTTGCCCTTGCTTTGTTTTTGTCATTCCTGGTTACATACAGGTAATTTATGTCATCTTCTTTTATCTTCGCATAATCTTTATTGTTCTTTGCCAGCCATTGAAAAAACTCCCGGACAAAAGCTATGTAATGAAAATATAGTGATTTTGAGATATGTTTACCGGTTCTTTTGTTTTTCTTATCATTCAGGTGTTCTTTAAAAATAATCGCCCATTCATGATTAAATTTCTTAAAATCCTTAAATCCGGTGGCAACCTCAAATTCGTGTATCCCACGTGCATATTGGTCTACCGTTTTTGGGTCTTTACCATCCTTAGAATGCTCAAGCTGCTCAAGGAATTTATACTTAACAATCTCGTTCGCTTCATTATATCTGGTGTCGATTTCTGCCATAATAACTCCTTAGAATAGGCTTAGTTGTTTTTCATTAATGTTAGTCTTGCTTGTGGCTGACGGGGTATCAGGCTTTTCCCGTTCGGGAGCAGTTTTCAATGACTCACTTGGGGCTGTTTTTACACTCTTATCTATGTGAGTCTTGCTTGTGCTGCATGTGTGATTACATAATGTCATCAGCTCATTATGCTTAACATTGAAAAATTCAACGATTTCCTGCTCCAGATTCTGCTTATAAAGCCGCTCCATTTTGTGACCACAACATGGACAATCTGCCTTTGCCAGAAGACAACCGCGCCTTCCTATAGAAAGACTTTTAATTATATGGTTCTCAGGCTCACTTATAGTCTTGCACTTACCACACCGGAACTGTTTAAATTCCAGCTTCCGTTTATGTTGGTTATTTTCGGTATTATGTAGCAAACACACCTAGCAACCTAACGACTTTTCACCCTCAATTTGCTATTATCCTCTAAACAATTAAAAGAGGTTAGCATGAGCGAAACAATCATAAATGGCTTGGTAAAGCGTAAAGAAGAAATTACCACAGAAAGAAAGCGTATTCAATTGCAATTAAAAGCAATGGCGGCGGATATAGAGCATATAAACGCTACTATACGCATATTCTCACCTGATTATCAGGCGGTGTCACAAAGGGTTAAAACTGAACGTGGCAGCATATCACGTAAGTTATTTGATATATTGAGGGAATCCGACAAACCTATGACAAGCAAAGAAATAGCTATAGAAATGGTGGGCGCAGATAGTGACGAATTGCGAGTTATGGTAAAACGCATAGGTGTTACGCTGTGCAATTACAGGAAGAAAGGAAAGGTTAAGTCGTCTATGGGAGAAAACAACGCTAATTTATGGCAAATTGCGTGATATTAATAATTTTATTGCACAAAGTGTAACTTTAAATTATGCTTGAATTAATGAGGGGGTGGCGCACGTCACATTTATACTAGCTACGAACTAGTATCCTAAACGCTTTTAGACCGTAATCTTTTGCGTATATGACTCTACCATTCTTCAATTTTATTGAGGAACGGTAGATGTATTCTGCCTTTTTTTCATTAGACATCTTACATCTCCATATTAAAAACAGAATTGACTCTGCTGTCCTGACAAGACCGTCCTGTCAAGCCATCAACCAAGACTGATACTTGCGGACGTTTTAATATGGATAGTGACGTGCACCGAGAAAAAGAATACATAAGAATCTTTATAATTGCAAGTAGATAAACTTACTTACGCCACATTAAATACTCCTCTGCCAGTACCCTTTCCACTGCCTTGAAACAGGAGAGTTTAAGGCTGCATTAGTCGTTAGTAAATACAACTCACCATTGCTCTTGCGGCGGTTATCTTCTCTCCATGCCATTTCCCCCGCATAAGAGTGCAAGTAATCACCTGCTATGTGGTGATGTATTCCTGATTCTGCACGGCGCAAGCGTGAGAAAAACGATTCTGCCTGATTAGTGCAAGCCCCATTTTCAGAATAAGCAACCGAGTGATTAATCCTTTTAGTGAGAAACTTAGAGTGCAACGCATCCCATGAAGTAGCTTCATCGGCATATATAGTGCTGCCTTTTTCTACATGCTTCTCAATGGTGCTGATAGCGTCACCCTCTGCTTTAAACACAAAAGGTAACGTTTTACCTTCACGCTCACGCATGATAACAACAACCCTGCGCTTGCCGTTCTGGTGAATAGCCAAACGGCGGTCTATTCTGTCTTTCTTTTGATTAGCTGGCTTTATGTAACCGCCAAAATAAGCACCGTCAATCTCAACTTCACCACTAACTTTTTCCTCTTTGGCTGTATTGGTGATTGCCTCACGTATCTTGTGAGATAAAACAAAAGCAGTTTTATATTGTACGTCCAAGTCACGGCTCAACTGCAATGCGCTGTGACCTTTTGCACCATTAACAAAGATTGCTATAGCAGCCAATATGTCACGCAAAGCCAATTTACGACTAGCAAATATAGTGTCAGTCGTTACCGAGAATTGCTTTTCACAGCTTTTACACTTGAATATCTTACGTGCTTTATAAGTATAAACAGCAGCGCAGTTACAACGAGGGCAAACAGGATTGCCGTCAGTAGAAACCCATCTAATTTGTTTAAATGTTTCAAACGCTTCATCATCAGACATGCGAAAGACATTCGCTAAACTTAGCGTCCTTGCCTTTGCTGATAATAAAAAATGTTGAGACATTGTAAAATCATTGTTTTTGATGTTTATACATCATATATAATGATGATTTACACTGTTGTCAATGAGAAAAATATCATATATGATGATTTTTATAATTATTTATGGGGTTTTGTATGAACGAGAAGGACTGGCAAGACAAAGTTAAGGGCATCCTCAAGTCAGAGCTAAAGCGCCGCAACCTTAGCTATAAGGAGCTTGCGGATAAATTAGAGTCTATAGGAGTGAAGGATAGCGAAAGGAATATAGCTAACAAGCTCGCACGAGGGAGCTTTACAGCAGTTTTCTTTGTTCAATGTCTGGAAGCTATAGGGTGTACGACAATAAAAATAGAAGATATTTAGACTGTTGTAAAAATATCACTTTACATTCAAAGAAGTTTGTATATAAAATAGTGAGAACGATACGGGGAGTAGGAGTCGAACCTACACGCTACTAAGTAACTGCAAGTGTATTATATAGGCTGCCACCCATTTTTAACTTGCTGCGTCTGCCTTTCCGCCATCCCCGCATAAATTAAGCCGCTTCTTCAAATAAAGTCGACTTAGTATTCTCTTGTTCTTTCTCTAGAGGGTATTCTTTCAACACCCGGTAAAGAAACTCTTTTCCTGTTTCTGTTATGCTGTATTTACCATTGTTACGCACTATATCACCGTCTCTTATAGAAATTTTAAAGGCACTCCTAATATATTTAGTCGGCAACCCTAATGTGCGGCTTATATCAACGCTACTATGCGCCCCTTCCTTAATCAACAAGGAGTACATACGTTTTTTCTTCTCTGAAAGTCTTAGCCTTCTCTCTTCGAGTGGTATTGCGCTATCTTTTAATGAACTAGATGGAGCACTTTTAGGTGTAACTTGAGCTTTGACATTTCTTGCGTCATCCATCTCGGCAAGCAATTCTTGAAGCCATTTTTGTTGCGGTCTTTTTTCCGCAATACAGGCCTCAAGGTCGCTTATTTCCTTTGAAATAGCGTCATATTTTGCTTTGGTTATATCATATTCTAAACTGGACATTCTTATTCCCTTGCTTTGTTGAGACCTAACTTAGTGCAGGGGCGCAACTAAGTCAAGCGTCTTTTTTAAAAAAGTTTTATTGTATAGGCGCGGAGGGAAATATACTATATGTGGTATATCGAGGGGTAACTTAAGTAACAACTAAGAGTTGCGTAAAATAGGGGACAAATTAACTTGAAAATTTAGGTGTGTTTGCTACATAATACCGGTTATTTTTATCCAACAGAAATTTTTTCAGCACGCCGCCATACACCAGAATATTTTTCCCATCGGTAAAGGACTTCAGCTTACCTGAATTTATCCAGCCCCTGACAGTCTGGGCATGCAGTTTCTTATCTTTATAAAGCCTGCATATATCCCTGATCTTATAGGAGCGGATGGCCTTCACCAACCTAGGATCATATTTCTTGAACATTGCCGTTGCCTACTTTCCTGGTGTGGTTTGTTTGTCTAGGAAATCCAGCAAATCAGATTTACGGTATTTGCATAGTCTGCCAACCTTAACAACCGGCAAGTCATACCTGCGTGTGGTAAGCCATACAGCAAGGGTGTTTTCTTTTACGCCAAGAAATTCCGCAGCTTCTTTTCGAGTTAATAAGATATGAAATTCTTTTTCGTACTTTGTCATTTTTTATTCTCCAGTATTAAAAATTATACGAGTTTGCCTCGCTTGATTTATTTATACTGGAGTGATGGAAGCGTGAGTATGCACGGCGTGTATAGTCAAATGTGACCATAATTATCCCGCCGTCCAGATATTCTGCGACTTTATTTATGAAGTTGTGACCAAATGAGTTTTAACTTGTGACAAAGTTGGATTCAGGAAGTTTTAAGTCGCTTTTGCAACTGAGTAATCTTGCTGATTTGTTGATACGATAGCCTTTATTAAAAATATTTTCAATAAAATCCTCTTGCCCAAATGTAATGCCCATTGCCAAACCGACCTCTTCAGCAACCTTTTTATTGATTCTGGAGAGCATTTTTCTAAAACTGATTTCGTTACTACCAAATATTTCTTTTATTAGCTTTTCAGTATTTACTGCCTCTCCATCGATACCAGAGTTTTTTGCGGCAATAAAGTTAGGTAAAAGAAGTTTAATCAAGCTATATTCAGTACCTTTTAATATTAACCCTCCGGTAAATATCACCTGCTTATTATCATCATCGACAACAAACTCACACGGCACCTCTGATAGATCGTCCATAAATTTAGCAATCTGATCTGCTACGTTTTTAGTTTCAATAATTTCAACCTCTTTGGCACCTGCAGTAATCATTGATAACAATGACTTTGGCGGCAACTCACCTCTTGCAATGACATTAGAATTTATTTCAATTGCTTTTTTTATGACATTATTAACGTCATTTGCATGGCGCTGTAGCATCTCATATATTTTGTTAATTGGTTCAGGTTCGTTATAATATCCTATGACGTCAAAAACTTGAGGGAATTCTTTCATAAAGCCTGAAATACTTATTTCCGATATATTTTGTGCAAATGCTACAAAACTTGTCGCCATTACAATATCACGCCCAGTATCCCGACTTCCAAGCATTAGATTATATTTATATTTTTCCGCCGGATCACATTTTTCTAACCCAGCGGCGAAAACCGCGAACCTTCGGTCAATACATTGTGAACAAACTCCGCAATGCGTATGCATCGTTGTCCATATATGCGGCCTTGTACAACTATTTGTTTTTTCAATTAGATAGGAAAGATTGTTTTTATCCAATAACGATATGGTTTCTGCTTTTGTGTTCCATTGAAGCGGAGTATCGATTTTCACTTCCTTATCCAGCAATAATGAAAAAATTCTTTCAAACCCTCGCATTACTCTCGGATGGGTGGTACGGGTCGCACGCGCACCTAAAACATCGCTGCTGATCGGAAGGTTAAGGCTCACAACACCATTTTCATAAAAGCATAGATCGTTCTTGCCAAATAAATGGGAAACGGACACGGCAAGGCACGCAAATAAGAAGGATCGTGTCCTTTGGGTGTATTCTTTGGTGTCCGATTCAATATTGACCTTATTTACCTGTACTGGCACATAATATATTTGTTTAGCAAAACCTTTCTTATTCAACTCCTCAATTATCGTTTTCTGAACATTATAAACCTTCGGTGACGAATAGTGGCTTACTAAAACAAGCTTCTTATTATTTGAAACAATATCTTCTACTATACCGGCTAATGAATCCAGCCCGCCTGAAAATAAGCAGACTTTGTCGGGTGTAAAGCCGCCACCTTGCATTGGCAAATATTTTTGCCCTTTAATCGTATGATTTTCTTTCTGATAAAATTTGAATGTGTAATTATCATCAGATAAAAATCCTAAGCCTTCTTTTAATGCTGGCATTAACTCATCAGATTGCCATTTACTTAAGCACCTGACCGGTATGTGGAAGTGCAAATTCCTTACCCATGTATCTCCCATATCCTTTAGTGTTTCTCCACCGCGCTTTATCTTTTGGTCGGCGCAATAAACATATGCCGAAATTTCAATTAGATCAGCTAGTTCATCAGGTATATTTGCCAATAACTTGTAAGATATATTAGCTATTTCAAAGTTTATATTTGAATATTCTCCGCCTATATTTAGGTTGATAAAATCAGTGCTATTCTTACCTTCATATGAAGTTAATCCACCACAATAAATATTATGCATTCTTACCTCTTATTGCTAACTCTTTCACAATTTTATTTGTCGCTATATATATAAATCCTCTAGCTTTTTTATCGTCAATCTCATCATAATATGCATAAGTTTTTCCGTACCAGTCTTTTGCAAAGGCTCTCATGATGAATGAAGTTTCAACACAATGAATCTCTAAAGCTTTATTGAAAGTCCTCATATCCTGTATTGATGAAAACCCTTCTGATGCAGATATGTGTTTTGGAATCTCCCTATCCAGATAATATCGTAATATCTTGCCGGTAAGGGATGATAAAAAATTCTGCGCCATATCAGCAAAACGCGCAGGATCAGATAATTTTGCAAGGCCATGCCGTATATCATCCGGTGACGGCTCCCATAGTTGAGATGAGTTTTTTTCAATTTTTTCTATAAGGACAGATGCACCAACCTGCTTAGCCATCTCTCCTATATCTGTGCGTCCGTTTTTATCCGAAGCCTGAAGCTCATTAACTCTATTCACAAAACCTTGAATTATTTCTGGAAGCGTTGGTTTTTTAGGTGTTATAATACCAAGATTAGAAAATGATTTTTGCATATCATTTTCTTTTGCAGCCCTTGGTAAGAGGCATAATAATTTAAAGACCTCATTTAGAACCGGATCTTTTGCTGCGTTTTGCAAAACCTTATTGGCTGCATTTGCACTAGCCTCAGCTATTTCCTGAACTGAAAATTTTCCACTATTTAATAAATTTACTACTTCTTTCCACTGCTTTGTTCTCGGCAGTCGGCTAAGCCTCACATGTCCCACATTACCTACAATTTCATTATGTATCCTTATTAAGATTTACATAATTTTATGTGGAACTGCAAGTAATTGATTTTACGAGACTATCAATTTTTAATTGTCGGTTGTTAAATCAACAAAACCGACTCAAGTTTTTGCAACATAGCCCCATGCCCCTTACTATCCTGATCTCGCAGCTTTCGAATATTCTGCAACTTCCATTTTACGGCAGGCAGGTTTTGCAGTTCTTCAATGCTGCTCAGGCTCCAGTCAGGATTGCCTGATTTGATGCTTAGTAATAGCTGTTTATCTTTTTCTGTAAGTATATCAAGGATTTCTTTTATCAGCCTTTCCCGTGTTTCTTCAAAATCAGCATAAGTAAATGGCGCAATTGTCATGCCTTGAAACTGGTTGCCGAAAGCTTGTTTTTGATCGTGAATCGTTGGGTTTAAAACTTCGTGAATAGATTTATTATGGCTAAGGAGGGAGGCGATAAACCCGTCTTTTATTTCTTCCGTAATACCACCGCCGGTGAATAGCTGTTGAATATCGAACAAATCCCGTGGATGCTGCCTATCAAGTGCCGCACATATTTTGCCGCCGAATAATTCCGCATCGGATATAACCTTCATTTCAACGAATTTACCAAACTCATTTTGAGCCGTAGTTGATACCTGCATAAGCCTTACCGGGCTTATATGGCCACGCATAATAGTGTTAACTTCGATTTTTATTTTTGCATTTGGAGTCGTGCATATAAGTTTTGCTTCCGGATCATTACCTGCGCGTAATGTTTTTACCTGCATACCAGGAATGGCTTTTTGCAAGATTTCCTGTATACGATGCAACGAATCTGCAATGTTAGAAAGTGCATCTTCCCTATTGTCGAATGGTAAGTAAGTCAAATCAATATCAACCGACAAGCGCGGCATATCCCAAACAAACATGTTGATTGCTGTTCCACCTTTTAAGGCGAAGTTTTCCTCTGCCGCTACATGTGGTATAACATCAAGCAATAAATCAACTTGCGCTTTATATTCCGGTTTTATCATAGGCTTTCTAGTTCCTTTGGCAGGGTAATTTTATATTTGGCGTCATAAAAGCCATTTTTTACAATGCTTCTTTTACCACTACCGAGGTCAATATTGCTAGTTTTAATATGCTTAAACCAGGCATGATTTGCTTTTTCTGCCATATATAGGAATAGGCGCTTAACCTTAATAGATTCGCATCTTTCGAGTAATTCCTGCAAAATGTTGGGGCGCAATGTGGTAAGCCCCTCCATGATCTGGTAGCATTCTACTAAATCCATCTTAGCAGGTGAAATATAAATGCACTCCAGAATTGCCCTCTCAAGCGTTGATACGGTAATACTGAAATTCTTGCTTTCAATCTCTTTGCAGTCTAACCAATACGGTAAAAACTTAGTGCGGCAAAATTGCACTTCGCTTCCCCATTTATAATTTCTGAACCATACGGGGAGCGGCGATTTAGTATTGCCGTCACCAAATAACTGCACGGTTTCTTCAAACCGCAAGTAATGACCAGCGCCCTGCAATACAATTGCGGTCAATCCGCCAACGTGAATAGATAATTTTAGCTGTTTCTGGATCGCGTAAAGGCCTCCTTTCCAGTCGATTGTATCACCGGCTCGTTTGAATGCACTATCGCCAACGGTCTCTATCCATTTGCTTTTTAGGTAATGTAACCTTAATTGCCTTGAGATTCCCTGTTCTTCCAGCCAATGGGTAGTGGCTACCGCACCTTGAGGCCAGTTTTGTAGCAATTGGTTTATTTTAGTTTTATTATGTAAAGTCATACTTTACCTATATTGATTAAATTAAACCAAAGTGTCAAGATTATTGTTTATTGCCACTACCAAACATCGCCTCTGTTGCCCTTTCAACCGAAGTCCTAACGGGGTCAATATTAAGCCGCTCATATACCGCTGTTGCTTTCTGGCTTTTATGGCCAAGACTTTTACCGATAATAGCCGTTGTTGCTCCAGTAGCGGCCTGCCAGCTACCAAGGGTTCTGCGCAGATCATGAAGCCTTACATCTGTTAAACCGAAAGGCGGTGCAATATTCCTTTTTTGAGCTATATCACATATTTTTTTGTACAGAACAAATACTGTCATGCTGTTATTTGAAGCTTTCTTAACCTCTTTTATCAAGGGGGATATTTCTATATCCTTTTTCCAAAGTTTAATAGTGGCTTCCAGTTTTATACGCTGCCAAGCCTTTTTAGGATCGGCAAGGTGTCCACCTTCTCCGGTTCCAGGGAAGACAAATTCACTTTTTCCATAGGATAGCTTTGTATTCGCCTTCTTCCTCCCCTTCAATATATCAATCGCCTGATCTGTCAGTGGCACAGTAAGTGGTTCGTCATTTTTGGTTTTTGGAATGCGCCAGGTTTTGCTATCAAGGTCAATTTCATTCCACCGCATAGCAAGAACATTTCCTTTTCTTGCCCCGGTTAAAAGTGATAGCAATATATAATCGCGTACAACTTCATTGCCTTCTTCCGACAAGGCTTCAAACAGCACCGGCATTTCATAAGGCTGCAAGAACCTATCACGGGACTGCATTTTGAACTTAGTTACAGCTTTTGCAGGGTTCTTGCCATCCCATCCCCATAAAATGGCCTTATTATATATCGCGTTGATACGGTCAAGCAGGCGGTTAGCCCCGTACTTGCCACGTTTAGCACCAAAATCAGCATGCAGCTTCCTGATCTCCTCTGTTGTTATAGATGAAATCTTGCGTTTGAACCACTGGGACAGGTTGCGGTTAATATCCTCAATATCATGCTGCCAGCTTCTAGTATGTAGCTTTGCATAATCATCTATATAACGGTCAAATAGTTCTTTAAATGTGCATTCGTCACGTATCTTGCGTTTTTCTGAATTTGGATTCTTGCCTTTTGATGCAAGGCTTTTTGCGTTAATGGCTTCATCTCTGGCTTCTTTAACTGTCGTAGTTGGGTAATTTCCAAGTATGATGCGTTCGTCTTTGCCATTTATGCGCTTTCGCACAAAAAAGGTTATGGTGCCGTTTGTAGTTATGTAAAGAGATAACCCCTTTTCTTTGCTATCCTTATAATAGGCGCGTCCCTTCGCAGGGGAAGGAAGTGCTTTAAGTCTAGCTTCGGTGAAATTAAATTCTTTGGTCATAATTACATCCCGGTGCCGCACTGGTGCCGCAAAATTGGTCAAAATAGATAATTTTTGCTAAAAGCAACAAGATAGGTTATAACGCTATAAGCCTTGATATGTA
>JAOIVE010000030.1 GCA_028223895.1 Rickettsiales bacterium | reverse complement strand
AGGGACAAAAAGATAAAGGTTTATTACAGATACAAAAAAGGCCGAGCTTTATGACCCGGCCTTTTTAAAAATAAATAAGAATCTATAAATTAGTTATTTACAGCTTCTTTTAATTTTTTAGCAACAGAAAGCTTAACAACTTTCTTAGCTGCAATTTTGATCTCCTCACCAGTGCGAGGGTTACGACCAGTTGTAGCTTTACGTTCTTTTACAGACAAGCTACCAAAACCAGCAAGTTGTACAGAATCGCCACTAGAAAGGCTATCAGAAACTGCTTCTATGAAAGCATCAACAAACGCAGCAGCGTCTTTTTGAGTTGAACCAACTTTGCTTGCTATAGCAGATGTTAATTGTTCTTTATTCATGGTAAAATCACCCTTTTTCACAAAATTAAAAAAAAACGTATATTTCTGATAACCTCTTATATCTCAAAAGGCAAGCAGTAACCTTGTAAAACGGCGATTTTAATGATATTTTTAGCCAATAAACATCTATATTAACACAGATTGTAATCTTATGAGGACAAAATATGTCTAATTGCTGCCCTGAAAAGAAAAAAAGCAGTTCCAAAGATTTGCTGCTATATAGCTCATTATCAATCTCAGTAATTTGCTATTTGTCATATATGCTTTCAGATTTAATAGTATTGCCAAAAATATATATTAACTTTTCTGCCTCAATATATGAGCTTTTAAATAAAATGTGGTGGGGGGTTTTACTAGGTATAATATTTGTTGGTGTTTTAAGCAGGGTTCCAAGAGAGTTTATACTTTCCATATTAGGCAGAGGAGATAATGTAAAAGGAATATTGCGAGCTACATTAGCTGGAGTATTGTTGGATTTATGCAGCCATGGAATATTAATGGTTGGAATGAAACTTTATGAAAGAGGAGCAACTATTGGGCAGGTTATGGCTTTTTTAATTGCAAGCCCATGGAATTCATTTTCTCTAACGCTTATATTAATTGCCCTTATTGGCATAAAATGGACATTATTATTTATAATCTTATCAATGTTAATAGCGATATTATCGGGAGTTATTTTTCAGAATCTGGTTAAAAATGGTACTCTTCCTGAAAATCCAAATACATCAGATATTCCAGAAGACTTTGATTTTTTTTCAAATGCTAAAAAAGAACTAAAAGGATTTTCTTTTAACACAAACTTTATAAAGGGTGTTTTTGTTAAAGGTTTTAAAGAATCAAAAATGATTCTTAAATGGATTTTCTTTGGCGTAATTTTAGCTGCCCTTATAAAAACATTTTTATCAACAGAACATTTCCAAACTTTCTTTGGCCCTACATTGATTGGGCTTTCAATGACAATAATTGCTGCCACAATAATTGAGGTATGTTCTGAAGGTTCAACTCCAATTGCCGCAGATTTACTATCAAGGGCAAATGCACCTGGTAATAGTTTTGCTTTTTTAATGGCTGGAGTTTCTACGGATTACACGGAAATCATGTCAATCAAAGAGCGTACAGCATCTTGGAAAATTGCTTTATTTTTACCATTAGTGACTTTACCGCAAATTATTTTAATATCATGGATGATTAATAATTTTAGTTAGAAAAATATGAAATTTCTAAAATATTTTATAGCATTGCTGACTACTTGCTTGCTTGTGCTTTTTGGATATACACAAATTAAGCAGTCTGAGCTTGATGAGCAGCTTTTCTCTGCCGTTAGGAGTGGAAATGTCGCTAATGTAGTAAAATATATAAAGCAGGGAGCTTCTCTTAGCGCAAGAGATGAAGCCGGTCAAACTCCACTTCATAGCGCTGTGTATCACGGTAAAAGTAAAATTGCTCAAATACTTATAAAAAAAGGTGCTGATGTTAATATAAAAGATAATCGCGGCGGCACTCCCCTGCATTGGGCAGCAGTTAATAAAGATCCGGCTAATATAAAAATCTTAATAGAAAACGGCGCTAAGTATAATATTTACGATAAATTTGATATGACCCCATTAATATGGGCAGTATCTGAGAATAAGCCTTATAATGTAAGAATAATGCTTGATATGGGGGTAGATCCATCGCTTAAAAACAGTCGTGGAAAAACAGCTTATGATTATGCAAAATCTAAAGGCAGAAATAATATAATGTCACTATTGCGATCAGCTAGGAAATAATCGGCCAGTCAAGCATTTTATTATTATAATAATGGTAAATTACAATATATTTTGCATGTCAAATCTGCTATCATATTTATCAGGGGGCAAGTTATGTTTAGAAAAAAACAAACAGTTGGCCAGTTTATTTTTGACTATCTTTATAAGCAGGGTGTTACCCATGCCTTTGGTATTCCCGGAGATTTTGCGCTTGCAACATTTCGCTGGTTAAACGAATCAAAAATTAAAATTATAACCTTAACTCACGAACCATCAGTAGGGTTTGCAGCAGACTGCTATGCGCGCTCAAAAGGCCTTGGTGTTGGAGTTGTTACATATTGTGTTGGCGGATTAAATACTTTAAATTCAATTGCTTGTGCATATGCTGAAAAAAGCCCGGTATTATTAATATCTGGAGGGCCGTCGCCTGAAGATAGAAAAAAAGATCCTTTGGTGCATCATAAAGTCCGCACATTTGACAGCCAGAAAACCATATATGATGAAGTTACATGCGCAAGTACCATATTGCTTGATCCCAAAAAGGCTGCAAAAGAGATAGTCAGGGTTGTAGAAGAAGTAAAACGTCAAAGCCGCCCGGGGTATATAGAGATACCATTTGATGTTGTCGATATGGTAATTGATATACCTGATGACCTATTTGAAAGAGAAAATTCCGAATCTAAAAGCGATCCAGAAATACTCAAAGAATGCATAAAAGAGATAACAAAAAAAATAAATAAAGCCAAAAAGCCTGTAATTATTGCAGGAGTTGAATTGCACCGCTTTGGCCTTACTGACCTTGCCTCAAAATTGGCAAAAGAACATAATATTCCAATTGCAGCGACATTACTTGGCAAAAGTGTTGTGCGCGAAACTAACCCTTTATATATAGGCGTTTATAGCGGAGCATTATCTGAAGATAAATGTAGAAAATATGTAGAAAAAAGTGACTGCGTTATATTGCTTGGAGCTTTCATATCTGACGTTTTACTGGGATTTAACGCTGAAGCACTAAATCGCAACAACACCATAGTTTTAAATATCGATAAAACCCAAGTTGGATTACATAGCTATAGCGACATATTATTCAAAGATATTTTAGAAAATATGGTTAATGCGCCAATAAAAAAACGTGAGAAATTTAATAACCCAAATCCGGTAAAATTTCCAAAAGCACTGGAATCATCAAAGCGTAACAAACCTTTGGATGTTGAATCAATGTTTCAAATATTATCTTCTAACCTTGATGAAGGAAGTACGATAATATGCGATACAGGAGATGCTTTGGTTGGAGCAATTGATCTGCGTTCTGATATGCGGCAGCATTTTTTCTCTGATGCATATTATCTTAGCATGGGGTTTGCAACACCAGCGACTGTTGGGGCTATGGTAGCAGAGCCTAATAGCAAAACATACACGATAGTTGGCGATGGTGCTTTCCAGATGACTGGTATGGAGTTATCTACAATTGCTAAAATGGGGCTGGATCCTGTGGTTATTATAATAAATAATGATGGATACGGAACTCAGAGGCATATAATAGACGGGCCTTTTAACAATATACATATGTGGGATTATACTAAAATCTGTGAATTGTTAAAATATGGCAAGGCTGTAAAGGTTCAGACCAAAGGCCAGATGGATGATGCTTTAAAAGAGGCTAAAAATCATGATGAGTTATATCTTATAGAGGCTATTGTCCCTAAAAATTCTTGCAGTGGCAATCTTAAGCGCATGGGCGAAGCAATAGGCAAATTGCGCGATAAGGATAAATAACAGCACTTGCATTATATAAGTATATATGTTATAAGACACTTGCTAACAGGTGGGCCTTTGCCCGCCTTTTGTTTTGGAATGAGTTATATTGCTCTTGTGAATATAAGATTTGCAATGAGCCTAACAGCTTCGCTGGTTAAAAGGCCGAGTGGTCTTCGTCAATCGTTTGGCGAAAAGATTAGCTAAGCGTAATTTAATATTTGAGAAATATGCCAATAGCACAAAGTCCGATTGAAAATAAAATAGCTCAGATAATATCTGCCTCTTTGGAGAGCATGGGTTATGAGCTTGTGCGTGTAAGATTTGCTGATATGGAAGGCAGATCTACGTTGCAAATTATGATTGATCGTAAAGATGAAAAATATATTGATGCTGATGACTGCGCTAAAGCCAGCCGTCAAATCTCCGCTATTGTTGATGTTGAAGACCCTATAGATAGCGTTTATAACCTTGAGGTTAGTTCAGCCGGTATGGACAGACCGCTTACACGTCTTAAGGATTTTGACAAATATAAAAATCTTGAAGCAAAAATTGAAACTTTTGATAAAATTGGCGATCAGAGACGCTTTAAGGGAAAGCTAAAAGGCTTCGAGGACGAAAATATATTAATAGAATCAAACATTATATCCATGGAAAAACCAGATAATGAATTAGTATCTATTCCTTTTAAGGATATCAAACATGCGAAGCTTGTAATGAATGATGAGTTAATAAAATTTTATCAATCTAATAACAATACTATAAAAGAGGGTGCATAATGGCAGTCATAGGAAATACGGAAATTTTGCAAATTGCTGATGCTGTTGCTAGGGAAAAAAGCATTGACAGAGAAGTTATTATTGAAGCTATGGAAAGCTCTATGGCAATAGCTGCAAGGAAGAAATATGGATATGACCGTAATATTCGTGCAACTATTGACCGTAAGAATGGTGAAATAAAATTATTCCGCGAAACAGAGATTGTTGATAATGACTATGTCAGCGATGCAGAAGAGGATGAAGATGAAGAAAGCTTCCTAAAAACTAAAATATATTTAAAGGATGCTTTGGAAATAGATCCTGAAGCTAAGGTTGGTGGATTTATACGTGATGCTTTACCTCCTATCGATCTTGGACGAGTTGCAGCACAAACTGCAAAACAGGTTATAGTTCAGAAAGTTCGTGATGCTGAGCGCGAGCGCCAATATGAAGATTTCAAGCATCGTATTGGAGAAATAATCAACGGAACTGTAAAACGTGTGGAATTTGGCGATGTTATAGTCGATATTGGAAATGCAGAAGCTATTATCAAGCGTAATTCATTAATTCGTGGGGAGATGCTAAGGGTTAATGATCGTATACGTGCCTATATTGAAGATGTACGCAGAGAGCTGAAGGGCCCTCAGATTTTCCTTTCAAGATCTGCAAATGAATTTATGGCAAAATTATTTACTCAGGAAGTTCCTGAAATTTATGATGGTATAATTGAAATTAAATCTGTTGCAAGAGAGCCAGGTTCTCGTGCAAAAATTGCTGTAACATCGAATGATTCATCAATTGATCCTGTAGGTTCATGTGTTGGTATGCGCGGTGCCCGTGTTCAGGCCGTTATAAATGAGCTTCAGGGTGAGAAAATTGATATTGTTAAATGGTCGCCTGACACTGCTATATTCTTAGTTAGTGCGCTTGCTCCGGCTGAAGTAACAAAAGTTGTTATCGATGAAGATAAACACAGAATCGAAGCTGTTGTTCCTGATGATCAATTAAGTCTTGCTATTGGCCGTCGCGGTCAAAATGTACGTCTTGCATCTCAGCTAGTTGGCTGGGGCATTGATGTTATGACCGAAGCTGATGAATCAGATCGTCGCGTTGGTGACTTTAATAAATATACTGAAATGTTTGCCGAGTGCCTTAACATTGAAGAAATTATGGCTCAGCTACTTGTATCAGAAGGATTTAATACCCTTGAAGAAGTTGCATTTGTTGAGTTAAATGAATTATCTTCTATAGAAGGCTTTGACGAGGAAATTGCAGAAGAGCTACAAAATCGTGCTAAAGAATATCTGGAACAAAAAGAAATTAGCGATCAGAAAAAGCTAAAAGATCTAAAAGTTTCTGATGATCTTGCGTCAATTGAAGGTCTAAGTTCAGATACGATAATATTGTTAGGTGAGAATGGCATTAAAACTCTTGATGATTTTGCAGATCTTGCAAGAGATGAGTTTATAGAAATTGTTCCAAACTCTGGTTTAAGCAATGATGAAATAGATAAGTTGATTATGCAAGCTCGTGCCCACTGGTTTGATGAAGAAAATGAACAAGGGGACAAACAGGCAAATAAATAACAAAACACACTTTAAATTTAGTGAAGCGCGCTGATTTGCAATATAAGATTGTATTTCAGCGCATTTTTAGATACTGATTCATAGTGATTTTAATTTTTGTTGATATTCGAAAATAATATCCTACAACATAGGTATAAATTAAGATTACTATAAAAAATGAAACGTGAGACTTATGAGCGATAACGAACAAGGTAAAAAAACATTAAAACTTGGATCCAAGCTAACACTTGGCGGTGCTAAGAGCGATAAAATAGCTCAGAATATAGCTCGCAACAGAGGTGGGCATGTTCAGGTTGAAGTTAAGAAGAAACGCCGCACACTGGTGATGGGCGCAAAGAGCTCCGTCGAACAAAATAAAGAATCTCAAAGTTCTGATTCTGAAAATAAGGATGCATCTTTAGAAGCTAATCTGGGAGGCCTCACAGAAGAAGAGCGTAATATGCGCCTTAAGGTTCTAAAAGAAGCCGACTCAAGAAGAAAAGAAGAAGATGAACTCAGAAAAGAGCGAGAAAAAGCTGAAAAAATAGCTCAGGAAAAAGCTGAAGAAGAGGCCAAAAAAGCAAAGGCT
Source organism: Rickettsiales bacterium (assembly GCA_028223895.1). Classification (GTDB taxonomy): domain Bacteria; phylum Pseudomonadota; class Alphaproteobacteria; order Rickettsiales; family UBA6187; genus JAOIVE01. Next base: position 7,260 of record JAOIVE010000030.1, on the reverse strand, counting down.
GAGGAAGAAAAGAAAGAAGAAGACGAAGATATATCAGAAGATGTAGAAGATGAAGATATATCTAAAGACTTGGCAAAACAACCTGTCGTAAAACCCATAAAGTCAACTCATGAAAGAGCAAAATTTGAGTCAACGCCAGAAAATGCTAATAGTCAGATTAAGAGCAAGATTAAGGATAAATGGTCGTCAGAAGAGCAAACTAAAAGACCAGCTGTAAAACGTGAAGAGCCGCGTCGTCGCTCTCAAAAACTAACAATCAATGAGGCTCTTAGTGAGCGCGAAGAAAAAGTTCGCAGTATGGCATCAGTTCGCCGCGCAAGAGAAAAAGCGCGCAAAGCCAGACAAGTTGATAACACACCAAAAGAGAAAGTTATACGTGAGGTTGTTATACCTGAAACTATCACTGTTCAGGAATTGGCAAACCGTATGTCGGAACGCTCGGTTGATGCCATAAAAGCATTAATGAAGATGGGAATGGTTGTAACAGCAAATCAAACTATAGATGCTGATACAGCTGAACTTGTAGTTTCAGAATTTGGTCATAATTTCCGCAGAGTTAGCGAGTCTGACGTTGAGGATATATTAAGCGACAACCAAAATGATAATGAAGCTGATTTAGAAAAACGTCCTCCGGTAGTGACATTCATGGGACATGTTGACCATGGAAAAACATCTTTGCTGGACGCAATAAGAGAAAGTAAGGTAGCATCAGGAGAAGCTGGCGGAATCACCCAGCATATAGGTGCTTATCAGGTAACTGTTGGAGGAAATGAGAAAATAACTTTCCTTGATACTCCAGGTCACGAAGCATTTACTGAAATGCGCAAAAGAGGAGCTGGCGCAACTGATATAGTTGTTCTTGTTGTTGCCGCAGACGATGGAATAATGGCTCAGACAGTAGAGGCAATAAACCACGCTAAAGCTGCTGAAGTGCCAATTATAGTGGCTATAAATAAAATAGATAAGCCAGAAGCAAATGTTGATAATATAAAAAATGAACTACTGTCTCATGATTTAGTGCCAGAAGATTTTGGTGGAGACATCATGACTGTTGGAGTATCTGCCAAGACTGGTGAAGGATTAGATAAATTGCTTGAAACAATACTTCTTCAATCTGAGATGATGGAGCTTCAGGCCAATCCTAAAAGTCGCGCTACAGGTATTGTTGTTGAAGCAAGAATGGATAAAACAAGAGGTGCTGTATCTACAATATTAGTACAAAAAGGAACTTTGAGAATTGGAGATATAGTAGTTGCAGGTGAAGCTTTTGGTAAAATAAGAGCTATGACTGACGCAAAAGGCAAAAAGCTTTCTAAGGCAGGCCCTTCTGTTCCTGTAGAGATTCTGGGTCTTGATAGCGCACCAAGTGCCGGCTCTCCGGCAGCTGCAATTGAAACTGAAAAGCAGGCGCGTGAGATAATAGAATATCGTCAGAAAAGAGATCTTAACCTAAAAGCGGCCTCTCAAAAGAAGAGCTCTCTTGAGGAGTTGTTTGAACAGGCGGCATCTGGTGGAATTCAGGAAGTTCCTATCGTAATAAAAGCTGATGTACAAGGTTCTGTTGAAGCTATAATTGGAAGTTTAGAAAAATTAGCTACAGAAGAAGTTTCTGTAAAGATTCTTCATACAGCAGTTGGAGGAATAACTTCATCTGATATAACATTAGCAAGCGCATCGCGTGCGTTAGTGGTTGGATTTAATGTGCGTGCTGATAAAACTGCAAGAGAAATGGCTGAAAAAGAAGCCGTATCTATTCAATATTATTCAATAATCTATAATCTTATTGATGATGTTAAAGCGGTGATGAGTGGACTTCTGAAACCTGCAATACGTGAGCAATATATAGGTTCTGCTGAAATCAGAGAGATATTCAACATGAGCAAATATGGAAAAGTTGCTGGTTGTTATGTAACTGATGGTAACATAAAACGTGGTTCTGGTGTAAGGCTACTACGCGATAATATTGTAATTCATGAAGGAAGCCTGAAAACTCTGCGTCGCTTTAAAGACGATGTCAAAGAAGTAGGAACAAATTTTGAATGTGGAATGGCTTTTGAAAATTATGAAGATATAAAGGCCGGAGACGTTATAGAGGCTTTTGAATTGGTAGAAGAAGCACGTTCTCTATAGTGAAGGAATAAAAATGTCATCAAACTCTAATATTAGCAAACCACCGACTCAGCGTCAGTTGAGAGTTGGTGAGGAGATAAGACACGCCCTATCTTCTATTTTTCTTGAAGAGGACTTTTATGACCCTGCATTTAAAGGAACCACAGTAACGGTTTCTGAGGTTAAAATAAGCCCTGATTTGAAAAATGCTACAGTTTTTGTATCTCTTCTTGGGCAGGAGCAGACTGAAGAATTTGCTAAATCTTTAAATAAGATGGCTCCTCAATTGAGATTTTTATTAGGCAAAAAAGTAAAGTTGAAATCTACTCCCAGAATAGTTTTCAGGACTGACAAAAGCTTTGATTATGCACATAATATTGAGAGTATAATTGAAAGATTAAATAGCGAGAAAAACATCGATCCTGATGAATAATAATCAAAAAAATAATATAAATGGTTGGCTAATTTTAGATAAGCCGGCAGGTATAAGCTCAGCTCATGCTGTTGGTCGCATTAAAAGACTATTAAATGTTAAAAAGGTTGGACATGCAGGGACTTTGGATCCTTTGGCCTCTGGGGTGCTTCCTTTAGCTATTGGCGAGGCAACTAAGACCGCGCAATATGCTATGTCGTCTACAAAATCATATAAATTTACTGTTAAATGGGGGCAAAGAACCTCAACAGATGACCTTGAAGGAGAAGTGATAGCCACAAGTGATAAAATGCCTTCATTATGCCAAATAAAGGAAGAAATTCCCAATTATATTGGGCAGATAATGCAAACTCCACCTATATACTCAGCTATAAAAGTTAAAGGCCAAAGAGCATATAAACTGGCGCGCCAGGGAGAAGAAATATCATTAAATCCACGCCCTGTTGATATATATAAATTTGAACTTCTCAATAGTGACGAAGAATCTGCAACCTTTTATATTGAATGCGGTAAAGGCACTTATATAAGATCTATCGCGCGCGACTTTGCCCAGTCACTCGGAACACAAGGGCATGTTACAATGCTGAGGCGGACAAAAGTAGGGAAGTTTTGTGAAGAAAATACGATTTTACTGGAAAACATAGAAAAAACAATGTATAAGCCAGAGTCCCCTGGGTTTATTTTACCTGTAGAAGCAGTGCTAGACGACATCCCGGTACTAACTTTTACCCCAGAGGAAGCGATGAGAATATCTAATGGAATGTCGGTGATGGTTAATCAAAATTTTGATTCTAAAAAAACTGTTATTGCCCGAACTGAGGAAAAGCTTATCGCATTATGTGAAACTAGCGGCGGGAATATAAAGCCTGTTCGTGTATTTAATTTATAAAGGAGACTATGATGTCGATTACTGCTGAACGCAAAAAAGAACTAATCAAAGAATATTCTACTAAAGATGGTGATACAGGCTCTACTGAGATTCAGGTTGCTGTACTTACAGAGCGTATCGTTGCACTAACTGAACATTTCAAATCAAACAAAAAAGATCATCACTCTCGTCGCGGACTTTTAATTATGGTTGGCCGCAGAAGAAGATTACTTGACTATTTAAAGCGTAAAGACAACGCTCGTTATGAAAAATTAATTAAGAGTCTTGGTCTAAGAAAATAATATAGGAATAATAAAGGTATTTACATGTTTAATGTTGTAAAAAAAGAAATAGAATGGGGAGGAAGGACTCTTTCCCTTGAGACGGGACGAGTTGCTCGTCAAGCTGATGGAGCTGTTGTTATCAGCTATGGCGAAACAGTTTTACTTTGTACTGCTGTTGTTAAAAAAGAAGCTAAAGAAGGTGTAGACTTTTTACCTCTTACAGTTACATATCAAGAAAAAGCTTTCGCTGCTGGTAAGATTCCAGGTGGTTTTTTCAAAAGAGAAGGTCGCCCTGGTGAGAAGGAAACTTTGGTTTGCCGCCTGATTGATAGACCTATTCGTCCACTATTTCCAGATGGATTTTATAACGAAATTCAGGTTATATGTACTCTGCTTTCATATGACAACGAGAATGACTCTGATATTGCTGCCATGATTGGTGCATCTGCAGCTCTGGCACTTTCAGGTGCTCCGTTTGACGGGCCTATAGCCGGCGCTAAAGTTGGATATAAAGATGGTGAATATCTTTTGAATCCTACTCCTGAGCAATTAGAAGAATCTGATCTGAACCTTGTTGTTGCAGGTACAGAATCTTCTGTATTGATGGTTGAATCAGAAGCTAACTTGCTTTCTGAGGATGTTATGCTTGGTTCTGTTGAATTTGGTCATAAGCAGATTCAACCGATTATTAACCTTATTAACGAGTTTAAAGCTGAAGCTGGTAAAGAAGACTGGACTTTTGATGCTCCTGATAATAGTGCGCTAAAAGATTCTGTTTCTAAATTAGTTGAGGCAGATTTACGCAATGCATATGCTATAAAAGATAAGCAAGAGCGTGTTAATGCAATTTCTAACACCAAGCAAGCTGCAGCTGATAAGCTACAAGAGGAACTTGGAGAAGAATTTAATGAGCAGTCTTTCGGAAAGGTTTTCAAGAGTCTTGAAAAAGATGTTGTTCGTGGTGACATTATAAAAACACGCAAGCGTATTGATGGTCGTGCCGAAAATGAAGTGCGTCAGGTTGAGTCGCAGGTTGATATACTTCCTCGCACACATGGATCTGCTTTATTTACTCGCGGTGAAACGCAAGCTCTTGTTGTTACAACTTTAGGAACAGCTCAAGACATGCAGCGCATTGATGCCATTGAAGGTGAGTATCAGGAAGGCTTTATGTTGCATTATAACTTCCCTCCATTTTCTGTTGGAGAGGCATCTATGCTGAGACCTCCTGGGCGTCGTGAAATTGGACATGGAAAATTAGCCTGGAGAGCTTTAAAAGCTGTTCTTCCAAATAAAGAAGAGTTTCCTTATACAATAAGAATAGTATCTGAAATAACTGAATCAAATGGCTCGTCTTCAATGGCTACTGTATGTGGTAGTTCGTTGGCTATGATGGATGCTGGAGTTCCGTTGAAAGCTCCTGTTTCTGGTATTGCTATGGGATTAATTAAAGAGGGCGATGATTTTGTTGTTCTTTCTGATATTCTTGGTGATGAAGATCACTTAGGTGATATGGACTTTAAAGTTGCAGGAAGTGAAGATGGAATTACTGCCTTGCAAATGGATATTAAGATCAAGGGAATTACATTAGAAATAATGAAGGTTGCTCTTGAGCAGGCAAAAGAAGGTCGTCTTGGTATCATAAAAAGAATGGAGTCGGGAATTTCTCAGGCTCGCAATTCAGTTAATAAAAATGCACCTCAAATTGTGAAAATCAAAGTAGATCAGGAAAAGATTGGCGCAATTATAGGCCCAGGTGGTAAGGTTATACGCGAAATATGTGAAACCAGCGGTGCAAAAATTGATATTGATGACGACGGCACAGTTAATGTCGCTGCTGTTGATGGCGAGAAAGCTGAAGCTGCTATTCAAATGATTAAAGATATTGTATGTGAGCCAGAAGTTGGCGTTATATATGATGGAAAAATCGTTAAAATATTTGATTTTGGCGCATTGGTTAATTTCCTTGGAAAAACTGATGGTCTTGTTCATATAAGCGAGGTTAATGGCAGTAGAATCGAAAATATTAACGAAGTTGTCAATATGGGTGACAGCGTTAAAGTTAAGGTTTTAGGCATTGATCGCGGCAAAGTGCGTCTTAGCATGAAGCGTGTAGATCAGGAAACTGGTGAAGATATTTCTGATCAATTTGAAGATGCGCAAGCACCTCAAAGAGAGCGTAAAGAGCGTGGCGGCAATCGTGGAAATCGCGGCGGTAAAAACAAATCTCAAAATTCTGAGAATAACAGTAATAATAATCAAGGAAATGAAGCAGCTTCTAATGATTCAGATAGTGAATCTTCATCTGACGATTCATCTCGTAAGAAGCGTTTTTTCTAAGGTTTTTACTTTATTTAATATTTGTGAAAAGGAGTCCCATTTTATTTATGGGGCTCTTTTTTTTATGCTATCGATAGATCTAAAGTCAATTTTGGCTTTTGTAGGATTCATGAAAATGCTGTCGACTAACCATTTATTGTCATATTTTGATAGCTTCATTTCCATATATACCCTATCTTTTTCAAAATCAGCTACAAAAATGGCATCTATATTATCTCTTGCGATATTTTCTTTAGAGTTACCATCTGTTTTTTTATTCATCTTAAATTTTTGAATATCTTTATCAAATTCTACGAATTTCCCTAAATCTCTAAATGGCAATACTTCCTGCTTACCTTTTTTAGAAAACCATTCTTTTAAATTATTGCTAATACGATTATTGAAGAAATTTTTATCCCACCCAGCTGATGCAGATTCATTAAGAATATTATATACGATTAATTTTGCTATTTTTTCATCTTTTATTGCCATCTCGGCAGATTTCATAGTTGGGAAAAAGAACCCCCCCAATATTACCAGCAATATTATAACTATAATTGATAATCTTTTAAACTGGTCCATTTTTTACCTATTTAGATATCAAATTATGATTATAACATTTTTATGGTGAACAATAAATCCGTAAATACATAAGCTTGCCGCAAGGTCAATATATTTTTTTGCAAAAAAACATAACTGTTATAGTGCAATTAGTAGTAAATTGTGATAGAGTCACCTATTGTAATCATATAAAAATATGTTCCATAAAAGCAAATTAGGGAGAGGCTATTGTGAATAACGAAGTAGATTCTAATTTTTCTTCTGTACTTCCTTTAGATACTGAACAGTTCAATGAGATAACGCAAGGCAAGAATACTCTTCAGAATGACATATTAGATCTATTTTTCTTCAATGCTGAGGAATGTATATCGGTTATGGTCAGGCATTCTACTGACTCCAGAAGCTCTAGTCATTCGTGGAAATTTGCTTCTGAAGAATTAATAAACCTTTCTGAGTATCTAGGAGCGGCTGAACTTGCTAAAATATCTAAATTAGCAAGCAAAATGGGTGATGACACTGTTGAAAATAAGACTAAAATCACCAAAGCTTTAAAAGCAAGTCTTGCAAGATTGCGTGCTTTTACAAGAAATACTAGATCTTAATAAATAATTAGTATATAAGACCCGTCGCAAGTTAATTTTTGCACGATCGGAGCGTGGCGCAGTCTGGTAGCGCACCTGGTTTGG
>JAOIVE010000003.1 GCA_028223895.1 Rickettsiales bacterium | reverse complement strand
TCTTCTAAGATGAGGCAAAGATGATATATGGTATTAATGCAAATATTAAGGAGATCAAATGCCTAAAAAGCCATCATTAATTATCCGTATTGCCATTGGAAAATTGATAGGCTTAGTGGTTGGGCTCATTGGTTTTATTTTTTTACCGATAATGGTTCCTGATGTTTCGATAATGCTTCGCTGGGGTGTGCTTCTTTGGTATATTACTGTTGGCGCAATAATAGGTGTTTTTGGTGTTTTTACATGGCATCCTATATTTAAACTTCCTATGCCATGGTGGTTCAGGGCGCCGTTGATTGGCGGCTGGATGAATTTTGTCCTGACATTTTTTGCCTACGATCAGATGCAACAAGTTCTTGTATCCATTATGGGGGATGATAAATTTTTGAATTCACCATTGTGGTTTGTTCTTGAAGGTATGATTATTGGCCTTTTAATCGGCTATTTTGCTACACGCTTTGGCGGCGAGGGGAAAAAAACGATTGAAGAAAAAAATTAATTTTTAATGACTCCGTAGCGAAAGCCAGATAGAGCAACAGATTAGAGAATATTAGGAATCGCTGGTACTCTCTACTACGGTGATAAAAGAAAAAATATCCCCTCTCCCTCTGGGAGAGGGTTAGGGTGAGGGTTTTTAGTTGGTTGACCTTATATTGAAAATGAATATAACTAACTGATATATAAAGACAATGACTCCGTAGCTCAGCAGGATAGAGCAACAGATTCCTAATCTGTAGGTCGGTGGTTCGAATCCACTCGGGGTCACCACTTTTTTGGTTGAGGTACCACATAGGTACCAGATGAAGAAGGTATAAATTAATATGGAAGATTTTAGTTTTTGTACTTTTCTTGATCTAATATGGCAAAATATATTATCATTTTTTCATGGTGTCTCAACGTTATTTAACTCAAATTTTGGAGTAGCCGCTACAGGTTCGTTCTTTGGTGCTGTAGGTGGTTATACAATGGTTCTTTATACAAATAAAAGAGCTGAGATTATAAAAAAAATAAGAGGTCTAAAGACGTCTGTCGCTATGGCTCATAGAATATTTAACATGTTCTATGGTCTAAAGCAGCAACATATAAAACCAATGTGTGACAGGTATTTTAAAGGTCAAAAAGATTTTGTTGATGTGCAAAACAAGAAGCACACTAAACCTACAGAGTTTTTGATTCAATTTGATTTCCAAACACCTAAATTTCCATATATGGATTTTGAACTAATCAATTCGACATTTTTTGAAAAAGTTGACCTATCTGGTAGAGCTTTATCTATAGCAATGGTTTTGGTCAATACTTTAGCTGAAATGAAAGGTCTGCTTGAATATAGAAATTATGTAATAGCTGAAATTAATGAACTAACTAATAAATATAATTTAGGTCACTATGAAAGAGCCTGTCTTTACTATGGACAGCCTGTTACACACACTAACCTCGGTGAAATACATTACGAAAACTACTCAAATGTGATGAGGGATATAAAAATATTCAATGATAGCTGTATATGGTTCTCAAAAGAGCTTCTAGAAGAACTCTTAAAATTAGAAAAAGAGACCACAAAAAAGGTGTTTATTTTTAGGCCTAAAGCTGGCTCAATAGATTTTTCTGACCTAGAAAAAGATATGATGCCAGACGATAATGATTACAAAGACTGGAGAGAAAAATTTGTGAAGATAAAATAGGCTACCCCCTATCCACAAACCCCAACACTCCCCTAAACATACCATCCATAGCAGCATATCTGTTTTTGATAAATTCAGGCATTTCCTCACTGGTGGCTATACACTCCCGCCACAGAATAAGGGCGATTTTAAGCTGTTTGGATGCCTCCTCGTTATTATGTGGAGTAGATGAACCAATGGCAGCCTCAAGCTTCTCATACTCTTTCAAAATGTCATCCACAGTACGCATACCACCAAAACAGCTAGACCTTAACATATGCCACTGCCTCGTTAGTTCACTAATGGTTGGTTTTTGTAATTGAAGTTCTTTTATATCGCCTCCTTTTGAGAATTAAAAGGCAAACTTGCGATTTGGCAGAGCCTATCTAAATGAAAAACTAAGCCTTTTCTGGATAGCGCATTAATACCCTTTTAACACCCATATAGCTGTATTAGCCACAGCCTTACTATGTTTAGTGAGTTTTTGTTGTAGGGCATAAATATCGCTGCGCTGTACTTCCTTCACTTTGTATTTACCCAGAGCAGGAATAAGATAGCGTTTTACAAATGCCTCATTGCCTTTATGGGTGTTTGGCTTGTTGTTAATCTTGCTATGCTCTTCCAGATAACGGTTAAACATATCCGTCATGGAAGGGCTTTCTCGTTTTTCTTTTTTATTGGTGGCAGGGTCTTCACCTTTGGCTATTTCTAAAAGCCTTTCTTTGGCAATTCCTCGAGCCTGTTCTAAAGTTATTGCTCCATATTTACCGATGGTGAGATTTCGTTGTTTTCCATATTGGTTACGATATCTTAATTTGAATGTTTTTGATCCATCCTTATTAACTTTAACCCCTAAGCCGACAGGGTTATCGTCCCACAAGGTTTTCTTGTTCGAATTTGGGTTTAGTGCGTCAATCTGTCTTTTTGTAAGTTTTGCCATAATACCGCATTATATCTTTTTCCGAATCGCTATGTAATTCCTTTGTCCCATGCTGGCAAGTAGCTGATAGTAGTAGATCGTACTTAGCCAAATATTTTGCCTCGTTTCTTTTAATAATGAAGTCGATAATACTCTGTGCAGGGTATCTGATGGCGTTAAGACGTTTGATAAAATAGGGCTGTCTTTTTTTGCTTCGGTAGTCGGCAAGTGATTTAACCGTGACACCCAAATATGTGGCTGCCTGTTTCGATGTTAAATAGCCACCAGATAAGATAATTTCTTCTATTTCTTTAAAATTCAGTTTATTATTCATGAGGCTGAATTTAAGAAAGATTCTGGGAAATCTAAATGAAAATTAGAAATGAAACATCACAAGATATCGAAGATATCACTAAAGTGAACGATGATGCTTTTGCTCAAACCAATGAAGGTAAACTTATATTAACTTTAAGGGAGTCGTCTGACTTTGATTGCCGCCTTTCATTTGTTGCTGAAGATGAAAGTGGCGTTGTAGGCCATCTTTTGCTTAGTCCCATCCTAATTATAAACGAAAATAGCTATACTTCCTCTCTTGCTTTGGCGCCAATGTCAGTTAAACCTCACAAGCAAAAACAGGGTGTTGGTTCAGCTTTAATTAAACATGCTATTGATATAGCTAAAAATTTAAAACATAAATCAATTATAGTCTTGGGGCACCCAGAGTTTTACACTAAGTTTGGCTTTAGGCCTGCAAGTTTTTGGGGGATACATTGCCCTTTTAAAGTGCCTGATGAAGTTTTTATGGCACTAGAGCTTGAAGAAAACTCATTATCAAAAACGTCTGGAGTAGTTCAGTATCCTAAAGCATTTAATGATGTGTAATTTTCTAAGGTACCACCGAGGTACCAACTGAAATACAACTACTACGTGCGTGATCGTAGCTAAGCGTAGCGTAACAATGAAATAACCGTTTGAGATGTAGTGGACTATCGTAGTAAATGGTTGTATATGTGGTTCTATGTTAAGGGTGACGGCCAATTTTCCTAAGCTGTAGTACAGAGGGTCGAATCGTAGAAAATCGTAGTCAGTAGTAGTTAGTAGTACAAGCGTACTAAAAACTTTTAGCCCCTTATAAAAGCCAAAATAGATTCTGCTGGATAACGTACAACCCCACCATTGCACAGAGATAAATACTCTGGCCCTTTGCCCTCTGTGCGGTATTTCTCTAATGTTCTTGGAGAGATACTTAAATATATCGCCGCTTGCTGGGTTGATATATAACAACCGGCTTTCACAAGCTCTACAATATATTTGGGATTATTTTTGTTTTTCATGTCACCGCCTAAATTGTCTTGAATTTGCAATCTAAGAAAAATTTAAAACCATCTAAATGGAAAGCTGAATAATTTTTTGCCAGCAGCAGGGCTTATATAACTCAAATTTTCATGATATTACATAAATTGTAGGATACAGATTTTTGTATCCACCCACATCATTATAATTTCAATCAGCCCCTTTGTGCATCTCTAGCCAAAGGGGTTTTTTATTGTCCAAATTCAGGAGACCTTTAAATGCATAATATATTTACGAAAAATCGCTCCGTTTACTCTAAAAGAGCTCAACAACTTAGTATGAAGGCGCAAATTCTTATTTCAGAGTGTTTGGACCGAAGGCTCATAGAACAGGCTAGAGAAATTCAGCAAATTGAAAATGAATTAATCTCACTTATTTCAAATAGAAAAGAAGAGCATCCGACAACGCATTACATCTGGCATACACAAGGTGATGATAAAGTAAGGGCTTCCCATGCTGCAAATAATGGTAAGATTTTTGCATGGAACAATCCTCCTGCCACCGGACATCCCGGTGAAGACTTTAACTGCCGTTGTTGGGCTGAGCCTATAAATAAAGAAGAATATATGCAGCAGGAAGTTATTAGCATAGTTGATGAAGGGCTAAATCGTTGGGCTTGGTATGATTTTGTTATCCATTTTTACTTTGGCAAAGGTCGTACGGTTGAGCTATGGCAAATAGGTCATTTACAGGATGTTATTGATGTTGCACGTACTCACGTTTTTAAAGGTGTAGAAAATCAAACTGCAGGTAAGGCGCGCGAAGTAATTGATGGGAGTTTTACAGATACATTTTCTAATTCCTATAATTTTAAGCCTGTGTCATTTGTCCATGGCAATTCAACAGTTGAAGGAAAAATTGATGGTAATACAAGAAAGGAAGGAAAATCTCTTATAATAAATGCAAAAGTTGATTATAACTTTAGTGATATTTTTACAGACCCTCTGGATATTATTGAGGCTATAACCCATACCCCTAGAGAACTTGATGAGTTTGTAGAACTGGCTCTGTTGTCTATTTCTAAAGAAACAGGTATAAGCATTGATTATATAGCTGAAATTTATAAACAAATGCCTAAATACACAATTGAGGACATCCACCAATGGATAAAGGAGTTCTCGGAATTTGGCGGAACAAAATTTGATATAAAAGGAAACTGGAAAACCAGTTTAAATGGAATAGTAAATGAAAATGCAAGCGAAAGTCAGTATAAGTAGAATTTGGTTGGCATTACGCTTCTTTTTTAGAGGAGGATTTAAGCTATACAAACTTGTGGCAATTATCATTGGAACCTTCTTCATATTTATGTGGAGCCTGTTATCAATAAACTTTTTATTTGAAGATGAAATTAGATGGTCTGCCATCCCATTGCATAGCGGTTTTATGTATGTAAACGATACGAAAGATGGGTCTAAGGATGGACATAATTTAAGTGACAAAAATGGTAAAATAATAGTTTATTCCGATGTAAAACGCTTCGTAGAATCAGGTAATACCATTTACGGATATCGTAAAGACCTTCAGGGCAATCCTTTCTACTTTATCTGCGATTATGGCAAAGATTGTAGCAATAGCCAAAACCTTACTGATGTAGAGCTACGTAAAATTGTTGAGGAAAGACACTTGCCTTTATATACGTCAAATAGTGGCATGGAGAGGAATGATTTTAAAAGGCAGCTTAAGGTTTTTTATAAAAAGCACGGTTCTAACAAAGGACCAAAATGGGAATACGATGAAAGGTTTGAAAAATATAGTATTGTTGGAGTTGGTGATAAATAACCACTTTTCAGGCTCAAATCAAATTTGATCCAGAAGATAGTGTTTACTAACCGTTTATAGTCTTTGCTATTAATCCACCGATTATCGCAGTTATAGGAAAAATTACTAAGAAAAATATGGGAAAAGCTATAATTATTTTACTTAACCGCCTACCTTTATAATTTATTCCTATATTCTTTATCTTTTTTCGATAAAATACTACCCATAATAATTCCCACATCCCAACATAAACTGTTGCAGGAATCCAGCCAAAAAATGCATAAAAAATATTGCTTGCACCATCGGCAATATTAATTTCGCCACATTCTGCATGATGCTGAATGCCGCCATCGGGAAACTGGCTTTGACAGGCCTCATAAGTTGCCCATTCTATATGACGACTTGTATGCAATGAAAGATTCATTAGAATATACGTAAAACCTATAGCAAAAAACAATCGTAAAAACCTTATTTTAATAGAGACTTCCGGCTTTACGCTAAAAACTAAAACAGGCGCAGTAAACAGTAGGAGCCAGAACCAGAAATTTACCGACACATCAGTTAAATAATTAAAGACTATATATATCAAATCGCCCATTTTACTTTCGTTATTAATTTAGCAGATATGATACTCCCATTAACGCTTCTTTCAAGTTGCAAGTTTTGATAGGGCAATCCTACTTCTGCGATATAATCACTTTTATTTTATGAGTTATAAATGCTATTTTTATAACTCATTATATAGCAACTGTGGTACCACGGAGGTACCAATCAAAATACAATTTGCACGTAGTAGATCGTAGTTGATAGTATGATGCCTCAAGAATAACGGATTGACGTATAGTGGATAATCGTAGATAGTAGTGCTAGATTCGAACCTATGGTGCTAAGATCATTGTTTTTTCCTAATCTGTAGGTCGGTGGTTCGACAATTTGATGAAATCAAATTGGACGAGGAGCATATGTAATATGCGACGAAGCCCGAAGGGTAAAAATCGTGTTAATAGCGATTTTTACCAATCCACTCGGGCGGGGTCACCATTTTTTAGATTGAGGTATCATATAGGTACCAGATGGAAATATTTTATTTTGTAACGGTAAAAATGCTGAAGATAAAAAACGTCATTCAAAATACAAAAATTTCAAGCATTAAACTTATTATACTTATAGCTGTTTTTTGGATGGCATTTGCCAATTTATCATTTTTCAAAGCCCTATTAAATGATTATCCGGCAACCATTGAAAATATTGGCTTCTTATCTGCCTTAACGGTAGGCTTTACTGGTGCAATTATTATTGCATTATGCTTACTATGCAATAGATATAGCCTTAAGCTTCTTATAATCATATGTCTGATAATTTCATCGTTAATTGCCTATTTTATGGATAGCTACAATACTATGATCGATGATGCGATGATTAAAAATGCATTTGAAACCGATCAGAAAGAAATGCTTGGCTTAGCCAGCCCAACAATGTTTTTATACTTTCTTTTGCTCGGCCTGCTCCCTTCTATTTTTGTATATCTTGCCAAAATTCAATATCAGCCTTTGAAGCAAGAAATTATAGCACGCGCTAAAACAATATTTGCTGTTCTTATCATAGTTGGTATTTCATTTTTTATATATAGCCCTAATGCCACTTCATTTTTCCGCGAGCATAAAACAACTTTATATTATTCTAATCCTGGAAATTATGCGATTGGATTAGTTAGATATATAAGGGATATTCTTAAAGAAAAAGATAGAAAACTATCCCTTATTGGTAAAGATGCAAAAAAACCAGAAAGTGATACCCAAAGAGAGCTTATAATTATGGTTGTTGGGGAAACTGCCCGTGCTGATAGATTTTCACTAAATGGCTACGACCAGAAAACAAATCCACTGCTGGAAAAACAGAATGTTGTTAGCTTTAGCAATGTAGAAAGCTGTGGAACACTAACTGCTATTTCTGTTCCATGCATGTTTGCTATAGATCAAGAAGATAGCTTTGATTCTAATAAAGCTAAGCACAAAGAAAATGCCCTTGATATCTTGAAACGCTCCGGCGCTAAAGTTCTTTGGCGCGATAATAATTCAAGCTCGAAACATGTTGCTGACAGGGTTATATATCAAGATTACCAATCAGCTGATACAAATACTATTTGTGATACTGAATGCCGCGATGAAGGAATGCTGGTGGGCTTACAAGAATATATTAATCAGCAGAAAAATGGCGATATTTTGATTATTCTGCATCAAATGGGAAATCATGGTCCAGCCTATTATAAGCGATACCCTAAAGAATTTGAGAGATTCACGCCAGCTTGCCATACAAATGAGCTTTCTGATTGCACTGAAGATGAAATTAACAATGCATATGACAATGCCATTTTATATACCGATTATTTCCTGAGCAAAGTAATTGAGCTATTAAAACAAAATGATAATAGGTTTGAAACTGCTATGCTGTATGTTAGCGATCACGGAGAATCATTAGGAGAAAACGGTTTATATTTGCATGGCATTCCAAACTTCATAGCACCCCAGACTCAACGCCATGTTCCTGTTATAATGTGGATAGGGAGTGCATTTGATGAAATTAGCTTTGATGAGCTTAAAGCTAAGAAAGACATACCACTTACGCATGATAATATTTTTCATACATTACTTGGATTAATGGAAATTGACAGTAAAGTATATAAAAAAGACATGGACTTTATTAAGAACTAAAACATGAAACGAATCTACAAAGCATTATTTTATTCAATAGATGGAATTATAAGCGCATGGCGTGATGAGCCAGCATTTAGGCAGGAAGTATTTTTAGCTATTTTAATGATTCCTGCAGCTTTTTATTTTGCACCGGATAAAATTTCACTCATATTGATGATTGGAAGCATCCTAATGGTTTTTTGTGCTGAAATCATAAACACATCAATAGAGGCTGTGGTTGACAGATTTGGTGATGAAATACACCCTTTATCCAAAAAGGCGAAAGATACTGCAAGTGCTGCGGTATTAATTGCTTTATTAAACGCAGGTATTGTTTGGGCGGTTATTTTGTTTTTTTAACTATGCACAAATCCCAACACCCCTGAAAAACATACCATCCATAGCTGCATACCTATTTTTGATAAATTCCTGCATCTCCTCACTAGTTGCTATACACCCCCTCCACAATATAAGGGCGATTTTAAGCTGTTTGGAAGCCTCCTCATTATTATTTGGGGTAGATGAGCCAATAGCAGCCGAGGGGCGGCTCATACTCATTCAGTATGTCATCAACAGTACGTTTACTGCATGCGCAGCTAGACCTTAACATATGCCACTGCCTTGTCAGTTCACTAATGGTTGGTTTTTGTAATTGAAGTTCTTTTATATCGCCTCCTTTTGAGAATTAAAAGGCAATTCTAAGATTTAGCAAAGCCTATCTAATGGAAAGCTTATTATTTTTTTATGAGCAGGGCTTATATAGCTCAAATTTTCATGATATTATGTAAATTATAGAATACAGATTTTTGTATCCACCCACATCATTATAGTTCATCAGCCTCTTTGTGCATCTCTAGCCAAAGGGGTTTTTTATTGCCCCAAATTCAGGAGAAACCAATGCATAATATATTTACGCAAACCAAATCACCTATAGTTAAACAAATTGAACATCTTGGTGTTAAGAACCAAATGCTGATTACCAAAAGCCTTGATTTAGGGTTGTTTGAAGAAGCTAAAGCATTACAAAAAATAGATGAGCATCTTGTTTGGTTGCTGATGCAGTACAAAATGTTTGGAGGTAGTACCCATTATATATGGCGTACACAGGATGATAAAAAAGTAAGGCCATCACATGCCGCTAATGATGACAAAATCTTTGAGTGGAGTAAAAAGCCCAAAACAGGTCATCCCGGTGAAGACTTTAACTGCAGATGCTGGGCTGAGCCTATTAATGCGAAGGAATATGCCAATCAGCTATTGATAACTCCGATTAATGATCAAGAAAAATGGGGAAACTTAGATTTTTGGAATCACTATAGAAATGCCGGAGGTGCTCCAGTAACATTGCAAGAAACAGGTTATTTGGCTGAGATTATTGATTATTATGAATATCAGGCAATAGCATCCGATGGGCAGCCTGGTGTTTATCGTGCGATTAACAAGCAGATTATAGATAAAGCGAAGGAAAAGGGAGAGGGTCATTTTGATTACCCTTTTGGCACTACCTATAACTTTTATGACGTATTGTATACTTTCAGGAACTCAACGGTAAAGGGAGTATTTGAAGGTGACGTTAGAAAAGAAAAAGATTTTCTAGTTATAAATGGCATTATTACATATAATTTCATTGATGCATTTGCAGATATATTTACTCTTGTAGAAATTCAGGTGCGTCTATTTGGCATAGACCGAGGAGAAGCCGAAGAACGAGTACGTGTTATCGATGATGCACTTGGTGATGTTTATACAATTACTGATAGTTGGCAGACGAAATTTAATGCAACAGTGAAAATAACCAATTAGGCGTTATGGAAATAAATATAAAAGCAATAAGTAAGAGAATTATAAAATGGGGTTCTATATCATATGTTGCAATTGCAGCCATAGTTGGGACTGTTGTTATGGCATGGCCATTTATTGTTTTATTTTATAATGGAATGATGGCACCAGCTCCTTTTCCTATATATCTGCCAAATGGCTTCATTTACGATCGCGATTCTGAACGTCAATATGCTTCACCTAAGGCTATTTATGATAAAGATTGGTACAATAAAGATAGAGAAAGAGTAGTGATTGGTGATGTTAAAGATGTTATGTGGCATGAAGATACCATTTATGGATTCCGGCAGGGTCTTGCGAGAGAGCCTTATTATTACATATGCACTTATGGAAGTGACTGCTCCGACTCACAGCATCTAAAAGAAGCAGACTTTATACGCATATTGAAAGAAAGAAAGTTACCTGCATATGACTCTCGTATTGCAAAAACCTATGACCAACTACTATGGGAGCAGTCCAAAACAGATATTGGAAAAAAAGGAGGATAAAAATAATCGTGGTACCACCGAGGTACCAATCAAAATACAATTTGCACGTAGTAGATCGTAGCCAAGCGCATCGTAACATTGAAACAACCGTTTGAGATGTAGTGGACTATCGTAGTAAATGGTTGTATATGTGGTTCTATGTTAAGGGTGACAACCAATATTCATAATCTGTAGGTCGGTGGTTCGACAATTTGATGAAATCAAATTGGACGAGGAGCATATGTAATATGCGACGAAGCCCGAAGGGTAAAAATCGTGTTAATAGCGATTTTTATCAATCCACTCGGGGTCACTATTTTTTAAAACGAGGTACCAGATGGGTACCAGATGGAGAATTAAAAATTATGTTTATAAAAATTAAACTTTTAGTTTTTTTATGCCTTTGGTCTACTTATGCATTATCTGCAAACTTTACACCAACTATTAATTTACCAAACACCTCAATGACTACAAATGAACTGGTGGATATTGCTAACTCAACCTACAGACATCTAGTTGACTTGAATGGAAGTGATAAAACAAAAGGTACGCTTAAAATTGACCATGTGGAATTGGAACTTCCTATTTCAGATAAAGATATAAAAAACTTTCCTAAAGAAGGTTATAGTGCTGACCTCTCCTTCAATTCTTATGAAGAAAAAATTAATAGATTAGTTGTTAACTTATCCGACTACTCAAGTGAATTAAGCCTTTCAGGCAGTGATAAAGATTATATTAATGTCTTAAAGAATAACCTTCTAGTGAAATTTAGTGAGCATCAAAGAAATTTCACTGGGGTTAATTTTAGATTTTTCATAATGTTTATCATACTAATATTTGGAATGTTTTTCCTTCCTAACTTAACTAAGCTTTTTTTGAAAATTTTGAATATCTCATCAGAATCAAAAAACTATGATAAAATATCATCCACGATTTTTATAATATTGTTTCCAAGTTACCTTCTTTTAGGTATATTTATGCCATACATTCTAAAACCAATTTTTCCAGGTTTTTACATATCAGAAACAAACCTTGCTTGGTACGATGAATACTCAGGAATTATTGGGCTTATTTCATTTGTTTTTCCTTTAACAGTCTTTGCATATAAGGGCTTTAAAAGAAATAGAGTTGCAAAATTCATAGAGTCAGCGTGATTGCACTTCACCCACAAACCCCAGCACCCCTGAAAAACATACCATCCATAGCAGAATATCTGTTTTTTATAAATGGGAGGCACTATCGCTTCTTTTTAAACTCACTATTTGCAACCTTATCTGCTTTTCAATTTCAATAATGGCAAACAGCATGATGCCTACACCTATTATTAGCAGACCATCAAAAAACGTAATAGATTCAGTGGCAAATATTTTCTGCATTATTGGCAGGTAGGTTATTGCAAATTGCGCTACCACAATAATAATAACGGTTATCCACACCACCCTTGTCCCGCGCAATGCTTTAAATGTAAGTGACGTACCATAGATATTGCGGATGAAGAAAAGATGAAAAACCTCCATAACTACGATAGTATTAACAGCAAGCGTCCTTGCTAAATCAACTGAATAACCCATATCTATAGCATAGGAATAAATGCCATAAACGCCGCATAAGAAAAGGATGGATACAAGGATAATATGCCATAACAGACCAACAGTCAAAATTGGAGCATTCCTCTTACGTGGTTTACGCTGCATAGTTTTTTCTTCGGTTGGCTCAAAAGCAAGTGCAAGACCCAAAGTTGAGGCAGTAATAAGATTTATCCAAAGAATTTGTATTGGAGTAATAGGTAATGTTAATCCAAGCAATAAGGCGGCAATAATAACCATAGCTTCACCAAAGCTAGTAGGTAATGTCCAGCTAATTACTTTTTTAATGTTATCATAAACCGTCCGACCTTCGCGCACCGCATTTACAATTGAAGCAAAATTATCATCTGCAAGCACCAATTCTGCCGACTCCTTGGCAACCTCACTTCCTTTCATTCCCATAGCAATTCCTGCATCAGCACGTTTTAATGCAGGAGCGTCATTTACACCATCTCCCGTCATTGCAACAATCATGCCATGTGATTGCAGCGCCATAACAAGACGAAGCTTATGCTCAGGACTTGTACGTGCATAAATATCGGTATCAAGCACCGTAGACTTTAACTCTTCATCATTCATTTTATCAATATCTGCGCCTGTCAGAACTTTATTAGAATTATGCAGACCTATATGTTTTCCTATGGCTGATGCAGTTACAGCGTGGTCGCCAGTAATCATCTTCACAAGGATTCCTGCACTATGGCACTCTTTGATTGCGTTTACTGATTCCGGCCTTGGTGGATCAATAAACCCAACCAATCCGATCATTGTTAATTTTCCTTCAATATCATAATGCTTCAGTACAGTGTTATTTGACTCTACACTTCCCATTGCCAAAGCAAGAACCCTTTGTCCATCTGAGGCTATTTCATTTGCTTTCCTATTCCAGTAATCAGCATCCATCAACATGTTATTGCTATTTGCAAGTTGATTCTTACACATACCAATAATACGCTCTGGCGCTCCCTTAACAAAAATTATTGAGCGACCTTGATTATCATTGTTAAGCGTTGCCATAAATCTGTATTTTGAATCAAATGGGATAGAGTCATTGCGCGGGCATTTAAGAATTTCATCATGAATATTTAAACCTGCCTTACATGCAAAGCTAAGCAATGCACCCTCCATTGGGTCGCCCTCTATTTTCCATATTCCATTATTTTCATGCAAAGCAGCATCATTACATAAGGCTCCTGCCTTAGCTAGTTTATCAAGTATATCATTCTCTTTTATATCTATATGCGCACCTTCAAGCATTATTGCGCCTTTTGGCTCATAACCATTTCCTTCAATATAATAAAGTTGGTTGTAAGTAACAGCAGAAGCTACCATCATTTCATTACGAGTTAGAGTTCCGGTTTTATCAGTGCATATAACCGAAACAGATCCCAGCGTTTCAATTGCAGGAAGACGGCGTATGATAGCATTGCGCCTAGCCATTGCCTGCACACCAATAGCAAGCGTTATGGTTAGAACAGCCGGCAAGCCTTCTGGTATGGCAGCAACAGAAATTCCAACCACAGCCATGAACATCTCTTCCAATTCATGATATCCGCTAAAATATCCATATATAAGTAATATAACCGCCATCATAAGGATGAAAATAGTCAGCCATTTGGCAAACACATTCATTTGCTCAATAAGTGGAGTAGTCAGAGTTTCAACCGTTGCAAGCAGGCTGCTTATGCGCCCAATCTCCGTATTCATTCCTATACCAGTTACAACAGCTAACCCCTGTCCACTCGTTACAAATGTTCCATAAAATGTCATCGAAGAACGATCACCCAGCGCAGATTCTGCTTCTACCTCCCCTATATGCTTTTCCACCGCAACAGACTCCCCGGTAAGTATGGCTTCCTGTACAAACAATCCATGCGCTTTTATAAGGCGAGAGTCAGCTGGCACTTTATCTCCAGCCTCAAGAAAAATTATATCTCCTGGTACAAGTTTTTCTCCTTCTATTTTTTGACGCTTTCCATCACGTATTACAGAAGCATGCGCAGAAAGCATATGCCTTATAGCATCCATTGCTTTTTCTGCTTTTCCTTCTTGAATGAAACCAATTATAGCATTAGCAAGAACAACTGTCAGAATAACAATAGTATCAGCAATATGACCAAGCACTGCGGTGATAAGAGATGAGCCAAGAAGTACATAAATCAGAATATTATGAAATTGCAGAAGGAAACGCTTGATAATACTCTGCCTTGGTGGATCAGGAAGACGATTATGCCCATAAATTTTAAGGCGTTGGTTTGCCTCCTCGCTGCTTAAGCCATCGACTGAACTATTAAGATCACATAACGCCCTACCCACAGGAAGACTATGCCACAGACCCTGAATATCATGATTTGATACTTTGCTCATAGAAGTTCATAATAATATGTTAAAACAGATATTTACTAACCTTGAATATACATAAAAAATCAATATTTACATCTGTTTTAAAAGCATTATTTTATACCTGCCTGACCTATCCCCAAGGCCCGCTGACCGACCTATTACCCTCCTTGCGGCCACCAGACATTTCTTGCAAAGCTTTTATACGATTAGCTGTGTTAGGGTGCGTGGAAAATAAGTTGTCAGTAGATCGTGCATGCAGAGGATTAATAATAAACATATGAGCAGTAGCAGGATTTTGCTCCGCTTTATCATTATCTACTGCCTGCGCTCCGTTTTGTATTTTTTCTAATGCTGAAGCAAGCGCAAGAGGCGTACCGCTTATTTCCGCCCCACCCTTATCAGCTGCATATTCACGTGTTCGTGAGATTGCCATTTGCACAAGCATGGCAGCAATTGGGGCAAGTATCATAACTGCTATAGTACCAATCGGACTTCCACCTTCGCGCCTATGCCCGGTGAACATTGCCATATTAGCAAGCATGCCAAGTGCTCCGGCAATTGTAGCAGTTATAGTCATGATAAGAGTATCGCGGTTTTTAATATGCGCCAACTCATGCGCAATCACACCTCGCAACTCGTCTTTATTCAATATTTGAGTTATTCCTGTCGTAACAGCTACTGCGCCATTTTCAGGATTCCGTCCTGTTGCAAAAGCATTTGGTTGCGGATTTTCCATGATATATACCTTTGGCATAGGCAGAGATGCTTTGTTCGCAAGTTCCGCTACCATGTCATAAATATCTCCGGAAGTTAACGGTTTAGCGCCATACATTTTCAGGACTATTTTATCTGAAAACCAATATGAACCTACGTTCATGGCAGCAGCAATGATAAATGCTATAACCATCCCTCCTTCGCCACCAAGAGCAAATCCTGCAAGGCCAAACAGAGCAGTCATTCCTGCAAGAAGGATAGCTGTTTTTAAATAATTCATATCAAAACCCAAAAATATTATCTCTTAACTATATAAGAAGGTTAATTAATATTTTCAATATGCGCTCCACTGAAATATGATGAAGTTTACAACTCAATATTATATGTTGGTAATTATAGAAAATTTATAAATTCTTTATTATTTTAAGCGCAACTGTCAATTTTAAATTTAATTTGGTACGAACATGAAAAAATTTTATAGCGTTATCATATTCACCCTGCTAATGACATTTTCCGCCAATGCACAAAGTGATGTTGTTACAACAAAAATACGTGATAACATATATTTTCTAGTTAGTCCAAAAGGAGGAAATATTGTCTTATCTACAGGAAATGACGGCGCATTTATTATTGACGACCAGCTAGCTGATCGCAGTAAAATAATTGAAGAGCAAGTTAGATCAATCAGCAATTCAGAAATAAAATTTATTTTAAACACGCATTTTCACTTTGATCACACCGGAGGAAATGAATTTTTTGGCAGCAAAAAAGCTATTATTATGGCTCATAACAATGTACAAAAACGTCTTAGCACTGAACAATTCATAACTTACTTTAAAAGGCAAATGCCTGCTTTATCAAAAACCGGGCTACCCAAGCTAACATTTACAGATAATATTACCCTTCACTATAATGATGATGAAGTCCGTATTACGCATATGCCAAACGCCCACACAGATGGTGATGCTATTGTATATTTTGTTAAAAATAACATTATTGTTGCAGGAGATATAATATTTAGTGGCCTTTATCCCTTTATAGACACAGAGCATGGCGGATCTATAACAGGTATTATAAATGCGCTGGAAAAATTACTAAAATTATCTGATGATAAAACAATTATTGCTCCTGGTCACGGCCCATTAATGAATAAATCTGATCTAAAATCCTATAGAGATATGCTGATAAAAATAACAAATAATATAAAAGCAGCAATTAAAGAAGGTAAGAATCTTGATGAAGTTATAGCCCAAAAACCAACAAAAGATTTTGACGCACTCATGGAAAAAGGGATAGTAAGCCCTGATTCATTTACTACTATTGTATATGAAAGCCTTACAAATGAGTGATATTGAAAATAGGCTCAAAGAATTAGGGATAGAACTGCCAGAATCCAACCTGCCAGCGGCAAATTATATACCATATTATAAAACAGGAAATTTAATATTTATTGCCGGACAAACCGCAAAATATAATGGAAAACTTGAATATGCTGGCAAAGCCGGAGATAAATATTCATTAGAAGAAGCACAAAAAGCTGCAAGGCTTTGTGGCTTGAATATATTATTTCAACTAAAACAAGCTCTTGAAGGTGACTTAGGAAAAGTAAAACATTGTGTGCGCCTTGGTGTGTTTGTAAACTCAACGGATGATTTCTGCGGTCAGGCAAAAGTTGCCAATGGAGTTTCCGATCTAATGGTGGATGTATTTGCAGATAAGGGGAAGCATGTTCGTACAACAGTAAGTTCAAATAGCTTACCATCACACAGTACCGTCGAAGTTGATGCTATTTTTGAGATAGATCAATGAGCAATAAATTACTTTCTCCTGAGGCTGTAGAACTAGCATATAAAAGAATAAGACCCTTTATAAATGAAACTCCATTATTAAAATCAACTCACTTAAATGAATGGCTGGGGCATGATATTATTTTCAAAGTTGAAGGATTCCAAAAAATAGGAGCATTTAAAATACGTGGTGCTTTAAACACTTTATTAACTCTCAAAGAACAGGAAAAACTACCACAGGAAGTTGTAACTTTCAGCTCAGGAAATCATGCACAAGCTGTAGCTCTTGCCTGTAGTTTATTTAAAATAAAATCTACAATATTTATGACTAAACATGCATCAAAAATTAAGAAACAAGCGACAGAGGGATATGGCGCAAATGTTATATTAACTGAAAATCGGCCAGATGCAGAAAGTCGTACTTGTGAAATGCAAAAAAGAGGCGCATATTTTATCCACCCTTTTGACAATGATATGGTGATTGAAGGCCAAGGAACAAGCTGTTATGAGGCTTTAAAAAAAGGGGTAAAACCAGATGCTATTTTTGCTACATGCGGCGGCGGCGGATTATTGTCAGGAACATATCTTGCAAAAGAGTTATTATCTAAAGAATCTCTTATTTTTGCAGGAGAGCCAGCAAATGCCGATGATGCGCTACGCTCATATAACAGCGGGAAAATATTTGCTTATAAAGACTCTCCACAAACTATTGCTGATGGAGCAATGTCTCTTTGTGTATCGGAACGAACATTTAGTTATTTAAAAAAAATAGATGGTTTTTATTCAGTAACAGAAGAAGAAATTATTTACTGGACGCAGTGGCTTATGCATCTACTAAAAACCACTATAGAACCAACTTCTGCCGTTGCAATGGGTGCTGCCTTTAAATGGCTAAAGGCTCAAAAAAACAAACAAAAGATACTTATTATCTTATCTGGAGGAAATATTTCACCCGACACATATAAAAAAGTCTGGCAAAATGATTTTCTGGATCAATTGCCTAAAATATAGGTTATATACAATAAAATCTTAATCCTAAAAAGAAATCTTACCGCCTAAGACTCCAAGAAATATAATAGCGCCATAATAGCGGTTAGACTGGAATTTTATTTTACAATCATTCGGATTATCCAGATTTACCATAGTAACCTGCCAGAAAAGTTGCAAAGCGCCAATCACAAGAAATAAATGATATAAAACTCCATTACCCAATAAAATACCGGCAGCCCACAGACAAATTGTTGTAGTACCATAAAAAACATATAAGTATCTCTTAGTTCTCCTACCTAATTTAAGAGCAGCGGATTTCAATCCCAAAGCAAGGTCATCAATCTTATCCTGATGAGCGTAAATAGTATCGTAACCCAAAGTCCATGCAACACCTGCTATATAGATTAAAATCGCCGGCATGGATATTTTATCATGTACAGCAGCCCAACCCATCAATACGCCCCAGTTAAATGTAAGGCCTAAAAAAGCCTGAGGCCAATATGTGACCCTTTTCATTAAAGGATATACGATAATTGGTATGACAACTAAATATCCAAGAATAATAGCTGTATTGCTAAGGGTTAGCAATATTGCCCAGCCAATTAAAAGAAATAAAACTACCACCAAAGATGCTTCTCTTACCGATATATCACCATTGGCTATTGGCCTGTCTTTGGTTCGACGAACCTGAGCATCCACATCTCTGTCCAAAATATCATTTATAATGCATCCTGCACTGCGCATTAAAAATGCACCAAAGCCAAAGACAATTAAAAGGCCAAGGTTAATAGACCCTCTTTCTGCCATAGCTATAGTCCACCAGCAAGGCCAGACTAATAATATTATTCCTATGGGATGATTAATCCGCAGAAGTCTTATATACGGAGCAAATGGTATGTTTTTTCTATATTTCAGCCAATTTATCTGCAAACCAAATCCCCCAAAGAATCTATATAAACAGATGATAGGTATAAATAAATTATACCGCAACAATCAAATAATAATTTTTCTAACAATAAGTGGAAAAGTTATAAATATATTTATAAAACCCTGTAATAAGGAGAAATATTATTCCCACTCAATCGTTCCCGGAGGCTTAGAAGTTACATCATAAACTACTCTATTCACACCTTTGACTTTATTTATAATTGCAGTACTTACATTTCTTAAAAAGTCATGAGAAAAATCATAAAAATCAGCTGTCATACCATCAGTAGATGTAACAGCTCTCAGCCCACATACATACTCATATGTGCGCGCATCACCCATAACACCAACTGTTTTTACTGGCAATAACACGGCAAATGCCTGCCATATTTCATCATATAAACCGGCTTTGCGGATTTCATCGAGATATATCGCGTCAGCCTCTTGTAATATTTTTACTTTTTCCGCAGTAATTTCTCCTGGAATACGAATTGCAAGACCAGGGCCAGGAAAAGGATGTCTCTTTACCAGATCTTCATCCATCCCTAACTCTCTTCCAAGATCCCTCACCTCATCTTTAAATAACTCACGCACAGGCTCGACCAGCCCCATATTCATGCGCTCAGGCAAGCCACCAACATTATGATGTGATTTTATAGTAACTGCTGCATCTCCATGCACAGAAACTGACTCAATTACATCTGGATATAAAGTACCCTGAGCTAAGAAATCTGCTCCGCCAATTTTATTTGCTTCTTCTTCAAATACATTAATAAATGTAGCGCCAATAATTTTTCTCTTCTTTTCAGGATCAGAAACTCCATCTAACAATCCTAAAAATTTTTCTGAAGCATCAACATAAACTATAGGAATATGAAACTTCTTTTCAAATCTCTCTTTAACCTTTAACCCTTCGTCTTTTCTAAGCAGTCCAGTATCTACAAAAACGCATTTTAGCTGAGTTCCCAGTGCCTTATGCAACAAGGATGCCACAACAGATGAATCAACTCCACCACTTACACCACAAATTACAGTTTTATCTTTAACCTGTTGACGAATCTTATTTATTTCAGTTTCAACAAATGAAGCCATATTCCATTTTGATGAGCATTTACATATTTTATTAACGAAATTATTTAACAATAATTTTCCTTCAGGAGTATGAGTAACTTCAGGATGAAATTGAACCGCATAAAACTTTTTTTCTTCATTTGATATTGCCGCAAACGGCGCACCTGCAGAGTGAGCTACTACCTTAAACCCTTCAGGTATTTTTTCTACACGATCACCATGGCTCATCCAAACCTGCTTTCGATCACCAAGATTCCAAACATCTTCAAACAGGGCAGAATTTTCTACAACATCAACAAATGCACGCCCAAATTCACGATGATCAGACGACTCAACAGCGCCACCTAAAAGGCTGCACATTAATTGCTGGCCATAACAAATTCCCAAAACAGGAACATTATGGTTAAATATAAATTTATCAATTGATGGAGAAAAATTATCAATTACTGATGAAGGACCGCCAGATAAAATAATTCCCTTAGGATCAAAATCGTCAACAAATTCCGGCGTAATTTTATTATATGGATGAATCTCGCAATATGTTCCAGCCTCGCGCACACGACGAGCTATAAGCTGAGTTACCTGAGATCCAAAATCAACAATAAGAATTTTTTCGTCCATAATACAAGCCCTTGAATTTATGCTGCCTTATAGACGAAACTGACCAATATTACAAGATTTGTTTAAAATATGACTCTATAACATCCGCATAAATATCAGCAAGAAGTTCAATATCAGCAACTGGTGCTGACTCATCAACTTTATGGGCTGTAGCATTTAAAAGGCCAATCTCTACTACTGGACAAAAATCCTTGATAAAACGGGCATCAGAAGTTCCACCCGCCGTACTTAATTTGCCTTCAATTTTTGCAATTTTATCAACCGATGACTGGACAATGGAGCTAAGCTCTCCTGGCTTTGTTAGAAATGATTCCCCAGAAACACGATATTTTAATTCAAAAGAGGCATCTCCAACCTCGCATATTGATTCACATATTCCCTCCACCCACTTTATTAAAGTGGCTGATTTATGCTTATCATTAAAACGTATATTAAACTTTGCCCTTGCAACAGCAGGAATTACATTATCAGTTTTATTATCAACCTCAAATCCTACAATTTCCAGATTTGATGGCTGAAAATATTCCGTACCGCTATCAAGCTCATGCGAGTCAAGCTCATGTAAAATGCGTGTTAATCTACTAATTGGATTATCAGCCAAATGCGGATATGCAACATGTCCTTGTTTTCCTATTAGCAACAAATCAAAAGTTACAGAACCACGACGGCCAATCTTTATAGTGTCACCAACCTGATTTTCAGAAGTTGGCTCACCAACTATACAAGCATCAATCTTTTCACCTTTATTTTCAATATGTTGCAGAAGTTTCTTAGTACCATTTATAGCATCACCCTCTTCGTCTCCAGTGATAAGAAAACTAATACTTCCTTTTAATTTATTATTTTCCAGATAACGCGAAACAGCAGCGGCAAAACAGGCAATTGCACATTTCATATCGACAACGCCACGCCCATATAGCACACCATCGCGAATTTCTGGCTTAAAAGGATTACTCTGCCAATCATCTAAATTGCCAGGAGGAACAACATCAGTATGGCCTGCAAAACATAAATTAGGCCCATCCTCTCCTAAACGCGCATAAAGATTATCTACAGAAGGAGCTTGATCATCGCTAAAAGTAACCCTGTCGCATTTAAAACCCATTGACTCCAAAGCGCTTTGCAAAACCTGCAAAGCTCCCTCATCAGCGGGAGTAACACTTGGACAGGAAATTAAATCCTTAGAAAGTTCTATTGGGTCTATAGACATTTTTACCATCTTACTTAAAGTTATCACGACAAACGTGAATCTAACATATAATAAGATTCAGGATCAAGCCAATCTACAGAAATTTTACTCTCCAGAGCGCAAAAGCTCATTTATAGAAGTTTTAGAACGTGTCTTTTCATCCACTCTTTTTACTATCACAGCAGCATAAAGAGATGGCTCAAAACTTCCATCTTCACGTTGTTTTCCAGGAATACTACCAGGAACAACAACCGAATAAGCAGGAACACGACCTCTGAAAACTTCACCTGTAGTGCGATCAACTATTTTTGTAGAAGCGCCAATAAATACGCCCATAGAAATCACAGAGCCTTCTTCTATAATAACGCCTTCAGCAATTTCACTACGCGCGCCAATAAAGCAATTATCCTCAATAATAACAGGATTTGCTTGTAGAGGCTCTAAAACACCTCCGATTCCAGCACCACCAGAAATATGGCAATTTTTACCAATCTGAGCACAACTTCCAATAGTTGCCCATGTGTCAACCATAGTTCCACGCCCAACATAAGCACCAAGATTAACGAAACTTGGCATTAATACTACATCTGGTGCCACATAAGAACCATGACGCACAAAACAACCAGGAACTGCACGGAACCCCGCCTGTTTAAAATCTTTCTCGCTCCAGCCTAAAAATTTTGATGGAACTTTATCATACCATGCACACGCCTCACCAGAAGATCTTGGCCCACCGTCCATAAGCTCCATATCATTTAGTCTGAATGATAAAAGTATAGCTTTTTTAACCCACTGATTCACAGTCCAATGGCCATTTATTTTTTCTGAAACTCTTAACTTACCTTCATCAACATTATTAAGCACTATAGTAACCGCATCGCGAATCTCACCGGTAGTATCTATAGAAATTTCATTACGCTTTTCCCAAGCATTCTCAATTATTTGCTTTTGAACGTCTGGCATATAAATATCCTGATTTATTATTAATGTTTCTACTGCTGCACTGTTCATCAGTTTAATCTCCGTTTTCAAAGAGCGAGGATTATACATTATTTTTCCCTAATAGTCTATAGCTGAGATAATTTGCAAATTATGCAATCTATTGCAACATATTTATTTTTGCTATATCATCACTAATATAAATTTATTGTGACAGTTAGTTATGCTTTTAGTTTGCCCATCATGTCATGCAAAATATGCAGTAAAAGCTAAATCCGTTGGCTCAGAAGGGCGCAAAGTGCGTTGTGCCAAATGTAAGCATAAATGGCATATTGAACCTCCATCAGAAGAAGAGTTGGCAATGGAGGAAACCGGCGGCACTAGCGGCCCTATTCCAAAAGGCTCAAACGTTCCTGTTATAGTTGGCCCCCCTGCCCCAATTTGGGCAAAAGCAGCTTGTGGATTTATGGTATTTATATTCATATTTACATATAGCTTCTTCCACGGAAGCGGCATAGTTCGCTCAAGTAGTTTTACATCTGGATATTATGGCATTTTTGGCATATATGACACTTCACTATTTACGTTTTACGATCCTGAAATAAAAGGTATAGGGTCGGATAATAGTGCTCAAACTGCGCAAGAAGATGAGAATGAAGAAGTTGCAGCAAAATCATCTATCGATTTAGAAAAAACTCCCAATATATCAATAACCGGCACATTGATGAATGAATCAAGCGACCCAAGAGTAATTCCAAAGCTTAGGATCACTGTATATGATGAGGAAGAAAAACAAATACATTTAGCATATATAGAATCTTCAGGTGAGAATATATATTCTGGAGAAAGCTATAAGTTTGAAAAAACCCTCGAAGATCTTCCTAAAAACTCACATAAGATAGTTCTTGATATTGGCAACAATCTTGATTTCATGCTTAGATAGAAATAAACTATTCTTTCACCGCATATCCAGACAAAGAGCTACCTGTTTCATAAACCGATGTTACGGTTATTGTCGCATTTGAAGTGTTTGCCGTTAGATAACTATAGCCTTGCGTTGTGCCAGCAGCCCCAACAATAAGAGCGCTTAAAGTCGGATCATATGGATTTAACACATTTTCAGCATCCATATATGTTTTTACAGCATCTGCAAAAACATCAACATCTTCAGTACACGCAGTAGTTACACTGCCCATAGTTGAATTTGTAGCTCCGGCAGAACATCTTGCAAATTCACCTAATATTAAATTTAATATGGCTTTGTGATTTCCTTTAACAGCACCAATTTTGGCTTGCGCAACATAACCTTGATATTGAGGAAGGGCAACAGCAGTTAATATTCCAAGAATCGCCACCACTATCAATAATTCAATCAATGTAAAGCCACTTTGGCTTGATGAACATTTACGATTTTTCAATTATTCCCCCAAAAACAACCCCGTATCGTTAATTATACACTAAAATTATACTTAGCAGCAAGAAATATAGAAATTAATAACAATCAGATGATCAATCGCCAATAAATAACTTTATTTTTTCTTACGCTTATTTTCGTAAGGGTTATCGCTTTTCCTTAGCATTAAGCGCATCGGTACACCATTTAGTTTAAAATCCTCACGCATGGCGTTAATCAGATATCTACGATAGCTTTCAGGAAGGTCAGCAGGCAAATTACTAAATAAAGTGAATGTCGGAGGCCTGGTATTACCTTGCGTTAAATATTTTAATTTCACACGACGCTTATTTTTACCCAATGGAGGTAAATGTGCAGATTCCTTATCTTTAAGCCATTGATTTAATTTTGCGGTGGATATTCTCATATTCCAGGTTTCATACGCCTTTATCGATTGCTTTATAATTTCATCTGTGCGCACACCATTAAGAGCCGATAAAGTCACTATTTTTACACCTTTAATATCAGGCAAACACTCATCTATTTTAAAATTTATATCATCAATAAATTTTTTCTTATCTTTAACTAAATCCCACTTATTAAGGGCAACTATAACCGCCCTTCCCTCTTTTATAATTCTATCGGCAATAATCAAATCCTGCTTCTCAAAAGAGCATGTAGCATCAAGCATTAAAACCGCAACATGTGCAAATTGCAAAGCGCGAAAACTATCTCCAACCGACATTTTCTCAAGCTCACCTGTCACATTTGATTTTCTACGAATACCGGCCGTATCTATAAGACGAATTTTATTGCCAAATAATTCTTTTTCTATAGCGATAGAGTCACGAGTTATACCAGCTTCAGGCCCGGTTAAAACTCTATCTTCTCCCAATAGCTGATTCATTAAAGTAGATTTTCCTACATTAGGGCGACCAACTATGGCAATCTGAATTGCTTTGTTATCCTCATTTTCTATATCTAAATCATCTGCATCAATTCTATACTTTTCTTCACAAGGAGCTAAAACATCATAAAGCTCGCCCATACCCTCATTATGTTCAGCAGAAATCTGAACTGTATGAGAAAATCCTAGCCTTATTGCCTCTATATATCCGGCATCACCGTGCGAACCTTCACATTTATTGACAACTGTTATCACATCCTTGCCTTTTTTACGCAACCATCTGGCAAAAAATTTATCTACAGGAGTAACTCCAAGGCGGCCATCAATAACCATAAAACACACATCTGACTGGTCAATTGCAGCCTCTGTCTGCATCATCATTCTATATTCAAGAGCATTTTTATCAGACTCTTCCAAACCAGGAGTATCTATAACATTAAACTCCAGAGATGCTATATTTCCCTTGCCCTCACGACGATCTCTTGTAACACCAGGAGTGCTATCAACAATTGCGTGTTTTCTGCCTGTTAGCCTGTTAAACAGGGTTGACTTTCCAACATTGGGACGACCAATGATTGCTACTGTAAATGACATTATTTCTACTTACCTTCTGATTTAACCGGGTCAGTTTGATTATCAGAACCAGTTAGAACATTCTTTATTTTATATTTTATATTTCCTGCTTTTTGCATAATCTGATCAACAAGCGATTCTGACTCCAAAGATATTGGAGATTCATTTTCCTGCTTAGATGAGGCAGATTTATTACCCTCATCAAGCTGACCAGTGATCTTATCAAGCGTCAAAATATCATTTCCACGCAATGCAAGAAGCTTAGCATCGTCACTATATAGATACACTGTGTCATAAGCAACTATTGGAGATATAAAAATATTATCCGGAATATCAATTGTCTCAGATGAAGAAATTTTCCCAGTTTGCGGAGAAATTCTTGAGAGAACGCCGTGCGAACCTACAACCAGCAAATCACCACCTGCTAAAACAGGGCCACTCCATCTAATCTTTCCGCTTTTACTATCAGCATTTTTATATTCAGGCAATTGCTTAACCCAACGCACGCCGCCTGTTTTTGTATGTATGCATATTACTTCACTAAGATTATTTATCACAAATAAAAAGTCACCTGCAACCCACGGAGCCTGATCGCCGGCAATATCCTGCTCCCAGATTCTTATGCCTGTCTTAACATCAGATGCAGCCAAAACCCCATCATTACTAATTATATATACATTCCCACGGCTAACAACAGGAGTTGTATTTATATCATGCACCTCATATGAGGAAATATCCGATCGGCCGGAAATAAATGAATCAGCCCACACTTCCTTACCAGTTTCTACATCCAGAGCATATAAATCACCAGACGAATAAGGAACCAGAACCAAATTATCAACAACAACAGGAGAAGCAGATCCAATAGTACTTATATCCTCCACAACTGCGCTATGCGTCCATAAAATACTACCATCACGGGCACTTATTGCATAAAGCTTATTCTCAGCAGTTATTACAAAAACACGACCATTACGTACAGCAGGTGCAGAGCGTGTTATGCCTGATAATTTACGCTTCCAAACTTCTTCACCATTATCAATATTAATTGCTATAACCTGATCATATCCGGTAGTTGCATAAATCACATCTTCATAATAAGACATGCCCGCATAAGCTGGACGGATTTTATTTAAGTCAGTGCTTATATCATATTTCCACTCGTCATTTTCATAGCGCCAATATTGCTTTTTTATATTAAGCGCATCAACCGCAGTTATCGCTCCTGTTCCATCAAGAGATATAACCTTTCCTTTAGCTACTATCGGAGAAGCACTCAGATGCTGACCATTTTTGCTACCTTTTCCCATAGAGCGACTTGAAAAGCCTTCAAATGTAAAAGATCTTGATGCTCTTGGATGCTCAGGAGTCAAAAGACTAAAGCCACTACTTTTATACCAGCGCTTATTTTCTTCAGGATAAGGAAGATAAACTTGCATATTTTCTATACTATAATCAGGCCTGATTTTTGATTCTGCCTGCAATATAGAATATCTCTCGCCTTTTAACCTTTCATCTGTTGTAAAACTATCAAGATAGTCAGAAGTCGCCTGACAACCAACAAGGAAGGAAAAAGCTATAATTAATTTTATTATTTTTATCACTGTAAAACCTCTTTTTGAGATAAGACACGCAACATTTCACTTGCGCGCGTTCTAATAGTTTTAGGAGCATCCATAGATACTATCAATTCTTCAAATTTTTCTTTAGCCTGATTTTTTTTATCGTTAGATAAAAGATAAAATGCCTCAAATTCCAAAGCAGAATAGTACCATGGGTTATCTTTTTTAGATATTTTATCTTCCAAACTTTCTATTTTTCCCTGATCAGCAGAAGCATAAAGATATAATAAAGAACCAAGATGCCTTATTTCCTGACCAATTGAATCATCCTGACTTATATCAAGATATTGCTGAGCTGCCTCCTGCTTTTTTCCTTCTTTATATAGTTGGGCAGCATTTTGTAATTTTGCAACCGCTACGGTTCCTTTATTAACATTCTTCTTAATTATCTTATTATAAATTTCTTCAGCCTTAGAAAAGTTATCCTTACGCGCAGCTATAGATGCCTCATATAAATCATCACCGGCAGATGTTACGCTCTTAACACGACTATTATTCCAGTAAACGCCCAATGCCGTTGCCATAACAATTAACACCGCAAATCCTATAAACATATTTCCATATTTATTCCAGATCTTTGCATAACGTTCGCTGGCAATATCTTCTTTTATTTCTTCATATAAATCAGACATCAATCTAACCTCTTTTTAAAAACAAGTCATATTACGGGAAAGTTGGAACAAATTCCAGTGCTGTTTTTTCAGGATAGCCAAACATAACATTCATATTTTGAACTGCCTGGCCGGAAGAACCCTTAGCAAGGTTATCAATCACTGAAACTATTACCACCTGATTGGCACTTCTTCCCTTACAAACAGAAATAATACATTTATTCGTGCCATGAACATCCCTGGTATTAGGCAATATACCATCATCACGTATATCTATAAATTCTTCCTCGTTATATCTTTCAATAAGAGCATTTTTTATATCAGTATCTGTTACATCTTTTTGCGTATTAACATAGATGGTTGATATTATACCACGGCTCATAGGAACCAAATGCGGAGAAAAAGTAACGGTTATATCGTCATCGCTAACAGCCGATAAAATTTGTTCTATCTCAGGCATATGCCTATGCTGACAAACTGCATAAGCCTTTACTCCTTCATTTACTTCAGTAAATAAATTAGTCTGCTTTGCAGACCTGCCAGCTCCTGTTACTCCAGACTTTGAGTCTATTATTATATTTTCAGGACTTATTAAATTATTTTTCAATAGCGGAATAAGAGGCAATAAGGCACTCGTTGGATAACAACCCGGACAAGCAACAAGTCTAGACTCTTTTATCGTCTTTCTAAAAAGTTCAGTTAAGCCATAAACAGCCTCTTCCTGTAATTCAGGCGCCAAATGCGGATGTCCATACCATTGCTCATATGTCTTAGGATCATATAACCTAAAATCCGCCGATAAATCTATTATCTTTATATTTTCAGGCAGCAATTTTATAACTTCCTGAGAAGTAGCATGCGGCAAACAACAAAATGCCACATCTATATTTTCCCAAGAAATTTCTGATAATTTTATAATTACGGGAAGATCATAGCCTCTCAAATGCGGGTATATTTCGTCTATCTTCTTTCCGGCACTGCTTTCTGCAACTAAATTTACTATATTTACAAATGGGTGGTTCAATAAAATCCTTAATAACTCAACTCCGGTATAGCCACTAGCCCCTATAATAACCGCATTTATATTCTTATTTTCATTTCCCATATCTACAACTCTTTAAATAATGCCAATTTGGCATAAGATGAAAAACATAATAGTATTTATATTTACTTATTGCATCATCAAATCGGTTTAATAACCCTCAAAAAATCAAATTTAGACTATTTTTAATTTAATTAATAAAAAAGGCATCCCCAAATAGAGATGCCTTGATTTTTTCCAAAATGCCAAAAAGCATCCTAACGTTTTGAGAACTGGAACTTCTTACGAGCTTTAGCACGACCAGGTTTCTTACGCTCAACAGCACGACTATCACGAGTAAGGAATCCCGCCTTTTTTAATGCAGTGTGCAATGTTGGATCAAACTGATCCAAAGCTCTTGCTATACCATGACGAATCGCTCCAGCCTGACCAGATAAGCCACCGCCTTTAACTGTACAAAACACATCAAAATTGCCTTGTCTTGAAGTAACAGCAAAAACCTGATTAACAATCATTCTTAAAACAGGACGACCAAAATATGTAGTGATATCTTTACCGTTTACAGTAACTTTTCCTGTTCCAGATTTAACCCAAACACGAGAGCTTGACTCTTTACGACGACCCGTAGCATATGATCTGCCTAACTTATCGATATTTGGTTTTCTTTCTTCTTCAACTTGAACTTCAACTTGCGCTGTCATAATCTATCAGTCCTAATTATTTTCACGTTTTTTATTTTTCTTATTTTGCGCGCCAAAATCAATAACTTCTGGCTTTTGAGCAGCATGAGGATGCTCTGAACCGCTATAAACATGCAATTTACGCATTTGAGCACGACCCAAAGGATTACGGGAAATCATACGCTCAACAGCTTTTATGAAAACACGCTCCGGATATTTGTCGCCCAAAATCTTAGCGGCATTACGCTCTTTAATCCCACCAGGATAACCAGTATGCCAGTAATATTTTTTATCCTGCAATTTATTGCCAGTTAAAGCAATCTTACCTGCATTGATAACAATTACATTATCACCACAATCCATACTAGGAGTGTATGTAGCTTTTCTCTTTCCTCTTAAGATCATAGAAACCTCTGAGGCAACACGACCAAGAATCAAATCTTCAGCGTCAATTACAAACCATTTACGCTCTATTTCTGAAGGTTTTGCACTATAAGTACTCATTAAACAGCTCTTTCTTATTCAATAACATAAAAAGGTAGGGCGCATAAATAAGCCATAACACCCCTACCTGTCAATCAAAAAGTAGATATTGCACTAATTATTATTAACATATACAAAAGATAGGCATTATTTAAACTTTAAAAGGATGTTTATGGAGCAGAAATTACTATCTTACAAAGGAATATACCCAAAAATTGCAAAAGATAGCTTTATCGCCCCTGGCGCAAAAATTATCGGCGATGTTGAGGTTGGCTCCAAGGTTGGAATATGGTTCAATTGCGTGTTAAGAGGAGATGTTGCAGAAATCCGAGTCGGAGATCGCACCAACATACAAGACGGAACCGTAATACATGTAACCCGCAATGGCCATCCTACAATAATTGGCTCAGGAGTGACCGTAGGCCATCAGGCATTATTACATGCCTGCAACCTACAAGATTCTTGTTTTATAGGAATGGGCGCAACCATTATGGATGACGTTATAGTTGAATCTGGCGCCATGGTTGCGGCAGGCGCACTTATAGCGCCGGGTAAAATAGTAAAAAAAGGTGAAATATGGGCAGGCAATCCCGGTAAATTTTTCCGCGAGCTTACTGAAAAAGAAGCTGCATTCATTGAAATTTCAGAAAACAACTATGTAAAGCACGTTGATGAATATCTAAAAGAAATTGGATAAAATATTCTAAAAACAGAAAAAATATGATATAATCACCTTCATACGGCTGAACGCAAGTAGCAGAAATCCGGAGGTTAAATATGAGTGATTTTGAAAGAATGTTACAAGATTTTCGCCTGACAACGGCTGAAATCATCTACCACATGCCAGACCATCCTTTTTTATTACAAACATATCTATGGCAGGAATATGACAAAAATCCATATTTTCCTGAACTTAGAAAATTTTTGGAATTTTGGGAGCGCGAGCTTGATGGAAGATTGCACACAGTAAAAATATCATCATGCGAGTTAATAAAACCGTCAGAAATAAATTTTGCTGACGGAGAGTTTTATTTAAATTAATTCTTATCTCTGCATAATTTAGACAAAGCCAGTATAAAATCAAATTTTATGCTCAATGTTGGTATTCGATAATAATTTAATACGCCAGATTCTTCAGCTAATTCTTTATATTCAATATCCAGCTCCACTAACGTCTCTGAATGCTCAGAAACAAAAGCAACAGGCACAACAGCAACGGCCTTATGCTCTTTTCCAGCCTTTACAATTTCATCATCCGTATAAGGCTCAAGCCATTTCTTTCCCGGAACACGGCTTTGATAGCATATTTTCCAATCCAGCTTTGGCATATCCAGCTTTTCAACTATTGCCGCCACAGTCTTTTCTACCTGATCCTGATACGGATCACCATTTTCTATAATAGATACCGGCAGGCCATGGGCTGAAAATAATATTCTAGGGAAAGGCTTTTTGCCTTTTAAATTATCCTTTATCAAAGAAACATGCGCATCGATAAAATGCTCATTATCATAATAGCTAAATATTTTTTTTGTCGGAATATGGGAAATACCGGCTTTTTGCGCAGATTTTTCCCAATCATTAAATGACGAACCTGTTGTAGTAGATGAATATTGCGGATAAAGCGGCAGTAAAACTATTTTATCAGGATTATATTTCTTAACATCTTTTGCCACCTGACTGGAAAAAGGTTTCCAATAACGCATTGATATAAAAACTTTATAATCACCCCTTCTTTTTAGGTCATTACTTAGCTCTTTTGCCTGAGCTTGCGTTTCCTTTAATATCGGAGATTTTCCCCCCATATGTGAATAAATTTTCTTGGCTACAGGTGCACGAAATTTTGATATAAGTTTAGCAAGTATATATCTAAATGGATTTGGCAGACCTATTATCGCCTTGTCATAAAACAAATTAAACAAAAAACTCTCAACTGCCGCAGGAGAATCAGGACCACCCAAATTAAACAATATTACTGCTGTTTTTGACATTTTTAAAAGCTTTCTTATTTAATCAACATTAAAGACTAAATAGTTCTAGCACATCCATTTTCCCTGTCACCAGATTTTTCACGCTTTTCAAGATATTCCACAGCATTAAAACCTTTAGAAGTGTCAACTTTTGTTGGCCCAGCTTCAATTATATCTTTTATAGTATTTTGAGAATCTTTCTTCCTATCTTTACCAGCAACCAAATCTGTAAATTTAACTTCTCTATCCTCTTTTATAATATCAGCATATTTTTTATCTATAATAATTTCTTTGGAGACCTCTTCAGACTTATTAAAATCATCAGCCGATTGAGATTTATGAACCTGAACACCACCCCTATCAATATCATTTTTATTCGATTCAAGCCCTGCTTGCGCTGATTTTTGAATATTGTCGCCCACAGACTTATCCACGGCGATATCAACATTTTTATCCACAGCTTTACCCACAGACTTATCAACAACAGTCCTCTCTTCACCCCTGCCTTCAGTTTTTTGCTGACGAAGAGCTGATTTTTCCGCCTCAATTACAGGCTCTTGAGATTTATTAGAAGATAGTTCTTGCGACTCTTTTATATCTTTATTTTCAGGCCTAATTACAGGCTCCTTAACTTTATCCACAGCTTTAACAACAGACTTATCAACGACAACCCTCTCTTCACCCCTGCCTTCAGTTTTTTGCTGGCTAGGAGCTGATTTTTCCGCCTCAATTACAGGCTCTTGAGGTTTATTAGCAGATAGTTCTTGCGACTCTTTTATATCTTTATTTTCAGGTCTAATTACAGGCTCTTTAACTTTATCCACGGGTTTATCAACAATCTTATCAACGACAACCCTCTTCTCAAACTCTTCTTTTGCCTTTGAAACAGTTTTATAATCTGGAACATCAGTGATTTGCTGATCTTTTTTACTATTTCTAGCTATATCCTGAGAAATTTCAGCAGCCTTTTTATTGGATTTTGTATTATCAATATTAAGCATAGCTACAATATCTTTTTCAGGAGCAAGAGCATAAACTGCCAATAACAACTCCGGATATGTAAAATTATCATGCCCGCGTGACTCTTTAATAACGTCAAAAACTCCAGATAATTCCAACCTTGGTAAGACATAATCTAAATTTGTAACTACCCCACCACTTTTTAAAGAGGCCGCATGCTGCGGAATATATTTTTCACCTTTATTAGCAGCCACTATAACTTTCTCAATTTCTTGCAAGAAAGCCATTGATATACCACTTTTAGCCGCAACATCTATTACAGTTTGACCGTATTCATTGCGCTCTTTTGTATCTGCACCCTCAGCAATCAATTTCATTAAAGTGCGCCAATCGCCAGCTTTTGCCGCCGCCATTAAAGGAGAGTCAGCTGCAACCTGATTTTTCTTTTCAATCTCAACAGCACGCTTGCGCAAATATTCCTCAGTTAGTACACGAGTCATATGATGCTCAGCCCAGGCTTTTTGCTCAATCAAAGCTAATTCATCAGAATAAGAGATTTTGCTTTCAGGGCGAGATGAAGACCGTCTTCCAGTAACTTTTCCACGATCTTTTTCATTTTTTCTTAAACTGCGCTCAAAAGAATCCACACCTTTTTCTGCGCGCTCAATTTCTTTATCACGAAATTCTCTGGATTCCTCAATTGAATTAACTTCTTCTATTTCTTTTGAGATATCTTCACTATCAACCGAGTACTTATCGTCCTTATCCTCTTCCTCTTCTTCTTTTTTTTGCTCCTGATGTTTTTTTAGAGCAGAAAGGATCTTATTTTTTGCCTGAGGAGAGAATTTTAATTCAGAAATAATTTTCTTGCGAACAGATTCATCCAAATAAGGATCAGCCAACACCTCAACCCAGCGATCAATGACATTACCGTCTAAGATTGCATCTATATTGCCGCTATAGTCTTCTGAGCCCGTATTAACCAAAAAAATTTACTCCTGCTTGCATATTAATATGTTACTCACTATTAACTATTATTGCACGCAAAAAAGTATGTTTTATTACAAAACACAAACTTTTTAGTAAAAAATTTATATTTTAAAGATGAAAAGAACGAAAATGAAACAAATACCGGAAGTTTGGAAGGCTCAAATCAGCGCTGATATGGAAGATATTCACATCTTTATGGATGCTTTAGAGGACTTATCTGATTCACTCTCATGTTTTGAAGATGAAAATAGCGACAAATGGATATTATGCTTATATAGCCAGACAGAATTTACTAATCAATTAAATGCAAAACTGGCTCTTGCTGCTGAATTATCGGATGTTCCTGAGCCAGAATTAACAATAACCCCGATTGAATATCACGATTGGGTTAAAGAATCTCAGGAAAATTTCAGTCCAATTAATGTTGAAAATTTTTATATTCATCCATCATGGAATGAAGATTTTCCAGATGATGAAAACATAATAAAAATTCAGGTAGACCCAGAACAAGCCTTTGGAACAGGAGGCCATTATACAACATATGGCTGCCTGCAGGCTTTGAGCTATTTAAACAATATCGCAAAACCAACTAAAATACTTGATATGGGATGCGGATCTGGAATTTTAGCAATAGCTGCTGCAAAATTATGGACAGCAACCAATATTGACGCTGCCGACAATGATCCAGTTTGTGTTGAAATATCAGATTCCAACGCAAATAAGAACGGTGTAAAAATACGATCATTTTTAGCAGATGGATATAAATCTCAAAAAATCGATGAGAACAAACCATACGACCTTATAATCTCTAATATATTAGCCAGGCCACTTATTGACTTTGCAGAAGATGCAATAAATTGCCTAAATCAAGGCGGATATATTATTTTATCAGGACTGCTTGATGATCAGGAAGAATCGGTAAAAAATGCTTATATCAAAAATGGATTAAAAACTGTGCAACGTTTTGAAAATCAAGAATGGCCGACTCTTATTTTACAAAAACCTTAAACTTTAGGCATTGTTAACAAAGCCGAAAAATAGGATTTTATTGACTCAA
The DNA here is from genome assembly GCA_028223895.1 of Rickettsiales bacterium. GTDB lineage: Bacteria > Pseudomonadota > Alphaproteobacteria > Rickettsiales > UBA6187 > JAOIVE01. Next base: position 36,037 of record JAOIVE010000003.1, on the reverse strand, counting down.
ATGACTCCCTTGGAAATGCCAATATCCACTCACCATCAACAGAAAACAACTTAACTTTAGACATAATATCATCTGAAGAAACTGCTGATTTTAAAGAATATTTAATAATTTCTATCTGATGACTTTCATAGCTGTCAAACGATAACCCTAATATTATCGCTGCCCCATAACCAGATTCAAAATCACCATAAGCATAAGGGTCTATATCATAATATTTTACTTTAATATCAACATCTTGCAGATGGTTTACCATAGATGACATTTGCTCTAAACTATAATATCTTGAAGTATTCGAATTTACCTTCATAGGCAAACCCAACTCTATATCAACATTAATATATTTTCCTGCAATTGCCTCAACTACAGAGTTGCACTTAATATAGCTATCAGCAGAGCTTCTAATTATCATACTAACGGCACCGGTTAATTCCGACAGCCCCCTGACGGTAAAAGCCATAAAACTTCTTGGATCAACAAATGACTGATTATGCAAATGCATCATTCCAACAAGCGCTATCCATTTATTTTTATTTGTTGAAGATATTATGCTATTGGCTCTTAAATTCATGAAAATATCACGAGTTATGCCATCTCCGCGCTTGGCTCCCGGACTATCAAGACCAATAATTTTTATTCCATGATATTGCGCCGCCTCAATAAGACCCTGATATTCAGGATGCACAGAATCTGCAATATCACGATCATTATTTGGCCCATTTTCAAATTTATTATACAACCCTTCAAAAAATAAAGTATCAACACCCAAATTTCTTAAATAAGCTATGTTATCTATTATAAACTGCGCTGATATTCCGTCAAAATGCTTTTCACCAATAATTAAACCATCATTAAAGTCATATATTTCCTTTAATATTTCTGATGTATTTTGCTTATCTTCAATTTCTGGAATAAATGACCTGCTTTCAACAAACAAACGGTGAAATTCAAGAAATTCCCGGCGTAATTTTCGTGGCGACTGGCTAAAATCTTCTAGCTTTTTAAGCATAATAACTAACTGTTAAAACTATATATTTCATAATTCTAAATAAAAACAGATAATTATCAATGATATTATCAGTTGAAATAACGCGTACAAATAAATTGAAAATATATAATAAATTAATTAAATATTTAATATAGTTTTAAAAAAGGATCAAACAAATGAGCCAAAGCCACTTGCAACAAGAAGGTTCTGATGAAGAGCAAAGTTTAACAACCGAAGATCATATTAAAACCGCAATAGAAAATTGCAACTGGGATAAATTGCAGGAATATTTACCTGATAATCTTTATATGAAATTTGAAGAAAATCCAGAAGGCCATAGCATTTTATCATATATGACCCTTAACTTAACGGATGGTCTTACAGAAAGATTCAATGAGGAAGGTGAAAATATTCCTGCAAAGCCTGCTGGAGAATATATACAATTAATAAAAACTTTTTGGGAAGAATACAAAGAGCAACTATTAGAATCTAATAGTTTTGGTAAAATAGAAAACTCAGGAGATGATTTTTATCAAATATTTTTTAATCAGGAAATAGATTCGAAAAATTCTGAATCTATTAACCATAATTTCAAACAAGTATTTGAAATATTAATACCTGACTTTTGCATATATCACGCCAAAAAATATGAAGAAACTAAAAATCCAGATCACATTAGGAAAATATCCGACATAATTGATAATATAATTAATTGTAATTACCCAGACTTATCAACTGAAAGCCTGAATCTTATAAGGGAATCAGTTATAGAAGCCAGTTCAGAAGATTTTTTCAATGAAGTTATGTCTGAAATTGCTCCTAACATTCTTTTTACCTTATTTGAAAGTTGCAACCCCGAAACACGATTGGACAAAATTCAATGGATTAAAGAAAATATAGAAAAACTTGATAGCTTAACAGAAGTGCCTTTAAATCAAGAAAATAAGGGCATATTTGAATATGCCATATTCGTTGCAGATTTTTTAGAACCAGAAGGTTTCTCTGAGAATAGAAAAGCAGTATTCGAAGCAATTTTAGATCTTGGAATTGATATAAATAGGCAAAATAGTGGCGGAGAAACTATTTTAGACCAGTTAATTTATAATTTTGCAAGAAGCGAAGAATCGAAATTAAATCAAAGTAACTATAAAATAGGTAATGAATTTAGATATGAAGTTGATATAAGAGCAATAAATTTCTTTATTTCTAAAGGAGCAACAGGGAGCAACCCTCAAACACAACATGTTGTAGAAAATTTTTTTGGTCAGGAAGGAGAAGGGCTTGGTGATTTAATAAATCAAAATTTAGAAGAAAATTATTCACAGCTAAGTGAAGAAGAAGAAATAATTGCCTCGCAAAACTTTATAAGGACATTTAATAATTTTATAGATAGTTACATATCTCAACATCAGGCTTATGAAACACAATCCGAACAGCCACTTATAGTTCGAAAACATTATGAGTCTATTATTTCAAAAGTGCTGCAATATTTAAATACAATACCAGAAACTTCAAAATTTAAAGCACCATATTCAAAATTTGAAGCACCATATTCACTATCCGCAGAAGAAATTCTACAAATGGAACAATCCGAAATGACATCAGCGAATGCCAAAGCTGGGCTTGCAACAATGATTGAATTACAACAGACTGCAAATGCTCGCAGATCTGCTCGAACGGACGAAAGCGAATATGAAAAAGGAGAAGCAGGAGAAGCAGAAGAAACTGTAGAAAACCTTCCAAAAAGAAGAAAAACTGGCACAAATCCAGAAGACTACAAAAGAACTGGCAATGGCGGTGATAGCATGTCTGAAGGCAGACAAAGATAAATTCACAATTTAAACATATTTATAGCCGTGGAATATATTATCGATTAATTGACAATATATCCCAAATGACTTATTTACCTGACAAAAGGTTAATTATTTAATAGAATCTAAATAAGGACAAAAAATGAGCAGCAGCCATATAGAAGCCATTAATGAAGAAGAATCAGACTTAACAACTGCAGAACTCATAGAATATGCAATAGCAGATGCCGATTGGGAAAAGCTGCAAACATATTTACCTGATAATATTGATGTAGAGATTGGAACACAAAAAACTAATATTATTATGGAAATGGTTAGCGAATATGCACAAGAGAGGGATCCTAAAGAAGCTCAACAACGCTTAGAGTTAATAAAAAAGTTTTGCAAGACTTACAACACACAAGCAAGTGAGGGTACTGACATATTTAAATACGACTCATCATATGAGAGTATTTATTATATATTAACAGACGAGGCAAGTGAGTTATCAGACTTCGAGTCATTGCAACTAAGTGATATATTGCTGGAGATGTATATAAATATACAAAAAACCCAATATGAAAATAATCAAGACAACGAAGAAATAAAGAATCAAGCAACAAAGAATATTGCACTTGCTTTGAAGTCAATGCTAATTTTAGAGGTTGACCTGATTAGCTCAAGTAGAATAATCAGTGACATAAAATCACATTTAAAAAATGAAGATCTTTGTAATGCAACGATGAAAGAATTAGCTCCAGAGGCTTTGGGTTATCTTTTTCATTCAAAAAGTTTGAATCCTATAGCATTTTTATCAAAAATAGAATGGATCAGAAGAAATCTTAGAAGCATAGAACGCCCCTACGATCTTGACACCCTTGATGAATATGGAAATACAGTACTCTTAATAGCTTCTGAATGTGATCTCTTTAGAGAAGATGGTTTAGAAAAATCTCAGCAAGATATAATTGATAGAGTTCTAGAACTTGGAATTGATATAAATAAACTAGATTGTCAAGAGCTAACTACTTTAGATGAGTTGGTTTACAATTTTTATGATTATTTTAATAAAACTGACGAAGAAATCAATATTACTCATATCCAAGAGGAGGGAGAGGCAAAAAATCTTTTAAATATGATAAACTACTTTATTTCTAAAGGAGCAGAGTCAAGCAACCCAAGCCCAAATCAAAATCTGTTTATACAATCATTTTTTGGCGAAAAAGGAACTTTTACCCTGATAGCAAACACTCTTGAAAAAGGTGATTACCAAGAGGAGGAGGAGGAGAAAATCCAAAATCTTTTTAAAGAAAATATAGAACTTTTTTCTAGGGCATTTAATTCTCCTTTAAGTGAAGAATTACAAAATAATCAGGATGTTGAAGAAAATAATCCCCAATTACAAAGCGTAGCTGCTTATAATACACAAGAAAACCCCAATATAAGAAGTAGCATAGCAGGAAGTTTCAGTGATCTGCCAGAAGAAGACGACATAGATTCTTTACATGACGAACCCTCAAATCAAAGAGACCCAGAAGCTTCAACTCCAGCTTCTTCTTCAGCAAGTTATTACGCAAACGCGTCAGCTTCAAGCCATGCTGGAGAACATAATCCATTCAACACGCCACAAATATTAGCGACTTCTGCTGCAAATTCTGCTGCGCTATATAATCAAGCTGTTGCATCTGGCGCATCATATGATGATATGATGAATGCAGCAGCAGTTGCAGTGGCAAGAGCGGCGGCGGCTGTAGGCTACTCAAGAGGATATGCGGGACAACAACATAATCCATTAACCCATGCTGCAGCAGCCAGAGAAGCATTTAGTGCAGCATTTAATGCGGCAGATGCTGCTTCACATGCCTCATCTCAAGGAGGTGGGTTTGCAAGCCTGCTTCAATCACAACAAGCCGCAAGCGCTCGCAGATCTGCTCAAACGGATGAAAGCACGCATGAGCAAGGAGATGATGAACAAGAAAACCTTCCAAAAAGACAACGAACAGCTCTGGATCCAAAACAATACAAAAGAACAGGCAATGATGACAGCCATAGAGGAAGGCAATAAACTTATATCAAAAACATAGTGTCTTAAGTAAGAACTTAAAACTGTCAGATTAAGTTCTTACTTATACACTTAAGAAGCAAATATTATTTACCTCTGGCTCCTCTTTCATTAGATGAATTTTCATTTATTATCTCTAATGCAATTTTTTCTGCGACTTCCCTTGAAGCTTTACTGTATGCTTTTCTGGCTTCCAATATATCGCACCAACCATTTTCTTTTTTCTGGCCAGTATCCTGACACTCTTTTTCACCGCCATAACCTTCTAAATCCTGGCTATAAGCTAAATCCTCAGGATACTTAAATTCTTTTTTACTACCAAAATCTTCTAAATATTTTGCACTCTGACTAGCCAAAGCCGCTAAATCCTTAAAACCCTGATACTCTTTTTCGCCGTCATATTCTTGCTTATCATTATAATCTTCTTCGTAAGAAGTACTTCTGGATAATATTTTATCAAGAAAATCATCACCTGTTACTGCGCCAGCAAAAAGGCCGTCATGCATTAAGTTCATTATTTCTACTTCATCACCCTCAACTTCTCCTGAAAAAGCTCCAGCTCTAGCTTCTTTTATATCATAAGGGCTTTGCTGCTCGTCATACTGCAAACCTTCATTAATAACAAACCCATACTCTGAAAGTAATATCTCATAGGCTTGCTCAACACTCATATTCCTGCTTTCATCTTGTTGACTGGATTCACCAAGAACCCTAAGTATATCACTTTCATCTTGCCAACTTCTATAATCTGTTAAAATAGATGGCTCTTGCTGATCAATTTTATCTAACTCATCTTTTACCCAACGCAACTCTTCTTTCAACCCTTCAGGATCTGAACAATCTTGCCCTTGCTCCTGCTCTTCTAAACAAAATTTTATTTCTTCTAATGCTTGCATCCTTAACATTAACTGGTATTCATTTCTTTGCGATGACATTAATTGTTCCTTAAATTTATTTAAAATATTCACTTGCCCAAGCATTGCGAATCCATAGGCATTTCTAAGAACGCTCATATAGTCAGAGAAATATGTAAGTTATGTTACAAACGTGACTATAATTTTAAAATATTGTAAAAAAACGCAAAAAAAGATTACTGAGTCTGATATATAAGATTGCAAGTGATGGCATCATTATCAAGATTATAAGAGTCGCTTTGAGAAGATGATATGTCCGCAGCGTTGTTGGCGCCAACACAACCTGTTGTTTCTACTGTCCTTACTTGCATCTTGCCATTATTTGGAAGAGCGTCATCCATTTTAATATCAATGGAATATGCCTGAGTAGGCAAAAATAAAGGCTGACCACAAATTCTGCCTACCCAGTCAGAATTTATACTTGCCCTGCCAAGATAAAGACCATTCCTGGGCATTTTAAAGCGACCAGTTGCCGTAGGAGATGATATATTTCCTGTTTCCAAATAACTAACACAGCCTCCATCAATTGGAGCTTTTGGAACAGTAACTCCAATAAAATCACTTGATTGATGAACACCAATATAGCTGCCACTGATAAATCCTGATAAAGACAAATGCTGCCAGGCGCGCAAATCTTCAAGATTTGATGTTTGACCTGCTGTAGCTACCCAAAACACAAATCCATCATAATTTCCATTGCAATTATCAGCACTGGCATCGCAATTTGCTCCCCAATAATTATAAGCATTGGGCATATCACCAGGAACGGCATCATATTTTAAAGTAAAAGTATTTATCGCAGTTTCATATTTATTAATTTCATTGATAATTGATTTTAATTTAGCCTGTTTCACCAAATCCTGCCCTGCTACAATGCCGGCAATTATCATTCCAATAAGAACAATTACAATAGATAATTCAACCAGTGTAAAACCTTGATTGCGCATTTTTTACTCAGTTTGATATATTAAATTACAAGCAACAATATCGCCGGATATTTTATATTCAGATCCGCTTGTTGCAGCTGCCTGATCAGCAGCAGAGTTAGCCCCAACGCAGCCATCACTTTCTGAAGCTCTTATATTCATACGCCCAGTATAAGGATAGCCATCATCCATTTTTAAATCTATTGTATAGGCTTCTTTTGGTTTAAATAAGGGCAGACCACAAATGCGTCCAACAAGAGTCGCGCTAGTGCTTGGTTTACCAATATAAAACCCATTCTTAAAATTCTTAAAACGCCCATAATCATGAATGCTTGAGCTATGACCAGTGCGTAAATAACTTATACAGCCTCCAGACATTTTTGTAGCAGGTAATGTATAACCAATAAAATTGCTGCTTTGATGAGTTCCCGTAAAGTTATCCCTTACCAGCTCTGCAAGCTTTAGATGTTGCCATGCACGCAAATCTTCAAGGTTTGATTCCTGCCCCGAAGTTGCTACCCACTCAATAATTCCACTGCCATCTCCATTACAATTTGAAGAAGTTCCATCACAGGCATTACCAAAATATGTATATGCATCATACATATCACCAGGAATTGCATCATAATTTTCCTTAAATATGTTAATTGCGCTGTCATACTCATTTAACTGAGTAACTAACGAACGTAACTTTGATTGTTTTACCATATTTTGTGCAGCAACAATACCAGCGGCAATCAATGCGAGTATTATTATAACAATAGCAAGTTCAACAAGTGTAAAACCTTTATTTTTCATCTTGCACCCTACTGAGTTTGGAAAATTAAGTTACAATGAACACCTTCATTATCAAGGTTATATGGATCATCATTGGCTGAAGAGTCATCTCCTTCCTGATTTGCTCCAATACAGCCCGTAGTTTCTGCTGTCCTAACCTGCATACTTCCACTATTTGGAAGAGCATCGTCAACCTTTAGATCAATTGAATAAGCCTCAATAGGCTCAAATAAAGGAGCTGAACATAATCTTCCCTGATAATCCGCAACAAGGCTTGGCTTGCCTATATAAAGACCGTTTTTCATACTGCCGAAACGCCCTGTATAAGTCGTACTGGTAGTTCCTGTTACTAAATATGAATAACAACCACCGTCAACAGATGCAGGTGGCATTGTCACATTAATAAATGTTGGATAAGCGTAAACCCCGGTATAGCTGGCATTAACAAGACCAGCAAGAGAAAGATGCTGCCAGGCGCGTAAGTTTTCAAGATTAGAATTTTGCCCAGCCGTTGCAACCCATTCAACTAAACGGCTACCATCACCATTACAATTTGCAGCCGTTGAATCGCAATCAGATCCCCAAAATTCATGGGCATTAAGCAAATCACCAGGAACACCATGATATTTTATGGTGAATGTATTTATCGCAGTGTTATATTTATTGATGTTATTTATAACAGATCTTATCTGAGCCTGCTTGATTAAATCCTGCCCGGAAACAACTCCCGCCAAAATCAGACCAATAATAACTATTACAATAGCTATCTCTACAAGTGTAAAACCCTTATTATCCAAGTTATTGCTCCCCCATTTGGCAAAAACATTGTCATCTTACATTGTAGCATAGTCAAAAGCACGTGACAAACTATAATAGAAAAGCTCTATGTTTGCCTAGCCTTCATATCCATCTCTGCCTTTAGCGTGCTTTTTTCTTCGCTCCTCATCAATTTTTTCAAAATAAGATTGACCTTTATAAATTTTCTCTTCCTTCAATTGTCCACTTGTATTATCTGGATCTAACTTTCTTCTTTTGAAAGGCTGCTGCTGATGATTATCTATATTACTTAGAACTCTACTCCATTCCCCTCTCATACTAGCTCTTTTATCTACTCTTTCATTAAAAAAAGCGTCAAATGTCTCCGCTTCAAAATTATTTTTGGGATCAAAATGAAACATGGAATCTGAAAACGGAGGGGAATATTTACTATACTCATCAATCTCAAGGCCATTATCTTGAGCATATTTTTTACATTCTTTTACATATGCCTTTACCTTTTTTTCGGCTTCTTTTTTATATGAGTCACTCTTTTGTTTCGTCAATTTGCTTTCATCTAACAAATTCCATTCAGATTTTTCTTCATCTTGTCTATCTTCCGAAAAATCTTCTTGTCTATTACTACTCATATATACTCCACCTTCATTTTTAGTTTTAACATTACTTTCTTTAGTGCCCAAAGATTCTGGCTTATTTTCACCATTATTTTCCTTCATCAATTTGGCAAAATCTTTTGCCAGCAACTCTTCATAACCATCACCTTTAGCAGGAGGAGTATCTCCGCCTCTTTCTTCATATAAATTATCTAATTTTTTTTCATATATTTTCTTTAATGGGTCTGGAATTTTCAACAAATTCCAGGGTATGTTTAATACAGTTTCTTCATCAAGTCTCTCAAGGGTTTTCTTATCACAAGTAAGTTCAGCCGGCACTATCTTATCCAAACTCTGATTGTAATTATAAACACTTCTTTTTTTTACTTTTATTTCAAGCTTTGGAATCTTATTCTCAACCCCATCAACAACTTTATTATCATCTGCTTTTCCTGAACTCATTATATATCTCCTTATATAGCCCTCACCTTATGAACCAGAATAATTACACAAATATTACAAAATAATAATTTATCCACGAATTATGAATTTATCCAGCCACTTTTGCTCATACTCTTCCAAAGATGGGGAAAATATTTTAGAAATTTGCTGATGGTAATTATTTAGCCAGTCTTTTTCATCATTAGTCAGCAAAGAAATATCAATTAATTTTATATCTATTGGCGCCATAGTTAAATTCTTAAAACGAAATATTCCCTTCTTAAACTGATCTACATAAATAAGGTTCTCTATCCTAATCCCATATTCGCCTGCTTTATAATATCCCGGCTCATTTGATATTATCATACCTACACTCAAAGGAACATTATTAGGGAATTTGCTAATACGTTGCGGCCCTTCATGAACACTTAAATAGCTGCCAACTCCATGTCCGGTACCGTGATCATAATCGAGCCCTTCGCGCCATAAAAATTGACGAGCTAAAACATCGAGCTGATGCCCTGTTGTTCCTTCAGGAAATACTGCTCTTGATAATGCTATATGCCCCTTAAGAACCAAAGTAAAATTATGCTTTTGCTCATCTGTTGGGCTACCAATAGCAATAGTTCGAGTCACATCTGTAGTTCCATCTTTATATTGCCCACCAGAATCTACAAGGAAAAGGCCATTATCAGAAAACTTCTTATTCGATTTAGCAGTAACTCTATAATGTACAATTGCGCCGTTAGATCCAAATCCTGCAATGGTTTCAAAGCTTGGTTCAATAAATTCAGGATTCATCTTGCGAAATTCCAGCAATTTATTACTGGCAGTTAATTCATCAAGAGTTTCTACAGGCTCATTATCTATCCAATATAAAAATTTGGTCAATGCTATTCCATCTCGAATATGAGCGGTAATAGCTCCATCAATTTCAACATCATTTTTACAAGCCTTTGGCAATAAGCAAAGATCTTCAGATAAAACAACCTTACCAGAACACTGTTCATATATAGCATAAGGAGCATTTGCAGGATCAAGCAGAACCGTTTTTTTGCGTAATTTACCTAACTGATTTTTTAACTCTTCAGGCGGCAGAATATTAACCCCATCGCCCATAAATTTTTCTATTTTATCATTTATACGCTCAGATTCGGTAAATAAATCGATAATTCCATCCTGATATAAAATCGCATAAGAAAGTATAAAAGGAGTGCATGGCAAATCCTTCCCGCGAATATTTAACAGCCAGCAAATAGAATCAGGAGACGTGATTACGCTTGCATCAATATTCCTGTTTTCCAATGCACTACAAATATTTTTTAGTTTATCAGCCGAATATTGACCAGCATGCTCCATCGGATGAGGCTCTATAGGAGAGATTATTTTTGCAGGACGATTATTCCATATTTGATCAACAGGATTTTGGGCAACCATAGTTAAATTATAATTACCTTTTTTATATAACTCCATGTTACTAACACTATGCAGCCAGGGGTCAATTCCTAAAAATTGTGAAGATTTAAGATTTTTTTCAACCCATTCATATGGTTTTAATTGAGCTACATTATAAATCTTAAAATCTTTTGAAACCTCATCCTTGGCTTGCAAAACATATCGCCCATCAGTAAATAATGCAGCCTTATCCTTTAAGATAACACAAACGCCGTAAGAACCACTAAACCCGGTTATATACTCTAAACGGCGATCATGCGCAGGAGTAAACTCACTTTGAAATGCATCATTTGAAGGAATTACAAATCCATCAAGATTCTGTTTAATTAACTGCTCTTTTAAGATAGACAAAATTTCGCTTGGCATAATAATCTTCCTGACTCATATGTTCGCTCCATTCATCTTTAATACATATTTCTTAAATTTCCCAGCTATAATAATATAAATAACCTATTATCTTAAATTTAGCGCTCCCTATTACCCTTACCCTCTTGTTGCAACATATCCTGAAAGGAACCTGCTTCTTCAGGTCGCGCTTTTTTCAAAGGAGGCCCCTCTGATTCCACTTCCTCTTCCTCTCTTGCTCTTTTTCCTAATCCGCCAACATGAGAGCCAGCAGCTGCCGATAGAGCTTGTTCTGCTTCACCATCTGCAGCTGCCACTTCTGACTGTGGAAAAGGCTCGCTATGTTGTTGTCCAGAATAACCAAAATGACCTATATTAAAATTAGGTCGACCTAGCTCTTCGCCCCTCTTTCTTTGATAATCATAATCCAAAATTCCTGCAAAAGGAGGCGTCTCTGCTCTGTGTTGCCCTTCAGTTGCTGCCCTTTTACCCCAACTCACTCCTAAACCTTCTGGAAAACCTTCATGTGGCAAAGGCGCTGAGCCAGCAGCAGCTGATGGAGCTTGCTCTGCTTCACCATCTGTCGCAGCAGATAAAGCAGGGTTAGCGCTGCTACTTAATCGAGTTAAAGATTTAGAAACTTTCGTTCTTAATTCGCGCCAGTCTGGAGAAATAGAAAAAGGAGGAAAGCTATCTGTTTTTTTATGCACAGCAACTGAATAGGTATCGCTTCGATCGTAACTTTTATTTTTTTCTTTAAAAAATCTACTTAAAAAGTGATTTTCATCTTCACCAATTAATTGATAAGGAGTTTTTCCTTCTGTATTGGCTATATCATCGCTTTTATTAGCCCTATTTAAATATCTAGAAATATAGCTTACAATTTTATAGCTTTGTTCTTTTCTATAGCTGTTTTCATCCTCTTCAGCTTTTTCAAAGCCCATTACTGCATAATGCAATGGAGTATTTCCTTTATCATCTTGTGCATTAAGTAGTTTAATAAAATCCTCTTGTAATTCGTCACAATAACGATTGTAATAAAGATTGTAATTCCTACCCAAAAATAATTCCGTTACATCCTTAAAGCTTTCAAATGATCCAAATTCTGCAGCTATATGTAAAATATTTTTTTCTCCTTGATATAATTTTGAATTATCAAACAAAGAAGTGAGTAACGCTTTATCTAAAGATCTATCAACAGCAATATGAAAAGGAGTTAAACCTTTACTATCTTCTATATATAAATTTGGTTCAAACTTAAGCAGATCCTTCAAAGCAACCGCGTTTGCTTTTTCTGAATATAAATATGCATGTAAAAGAGTTTCACCATTTTTATATTGGTGATTAATATCTCTTTGGCCAAAATTTTTAACAATAAAGTCCGTAACACCACCTACTGCGGCATAGTGAAATGCATCATACCCATCATTATCTAGTGCATCAATATTTGCACCTTTTTTTATAAGTAATTCATATAAATTGGTAGAACATCCTCTTTCAAGCGCAGATTGTAAAACTGTAATTCCGTTCTTATCCTTAGCATTAACATCAGCTCCACCTTCCTCAATTAATATTTTTACTACTTCATAAAGTTCATCTCCTGTTAATGTCCCATTGGCTACAGCCAAATGCAAAGGCGTGTATCCGCCATTGGATTGAGCTTCCATATCGCAGCCTTTTTCAATTAATCCCTCGATGAATTTTTTACAAAATTCAAATCCAATGCAACCAAGAATTTCAGTTTCAAAAAAGTTATAATTACAAAATTGATTTAATATTGGATCTGTAATACGATTTCCATCTGAATCAACTTCTCCATTAACATTAATTTTTCCATCTCTAATAAGTTCTAAAACGAAATCAATTTCACTATTTGCCAATAAAGCAAAAATACTGGCAATGTCAATATGCGCACCTTTTTCAATTAACATTTTTGCTATATCAAGTTCTAATTCAAATTCTAAAACTCTTGATAATGGAGTTTCTTCTTCATTATTAGATAAGTTTATGGTTTCTGAATTTTTGTCTTGCTTAATAAGAGTCTTTATCAATTCAATATCATCACTCTTTAACGAAATCATCAAAGGTGTATCGCCTTGAAAATCTTTTAAAGTTAAATTAGCACCTTTTTCTATAAGTAACTCAACAATATCTTTATCAATATTATCGTATAATGCAAAATGGATTGGGTATGCATCGCCAATTTTTTCATTAACAATAGCTGGTTTTCTATCAAGAACTGTCTTAATAAGGCTAAAATCCCCAATTTTTATAAGTTTTACAAGTATATCTACAGTCAATTCATCATCATCCATAGAATTAATTTCTTGCCTTAACTCACTTAATAAGTGTTTTCTTGTATTTGCATTTTGTTGCAATCTCACACTATATTGGTTAACAAAATCAACACTTGATAGACGATATGGATTGTCAACTCTGCCAGTATTACGCTGCATACGACGAAGGCTATTAACATCAAATCTAGCACTAGACATACTTTATCCTTTATTCAGAAATAATTTTTTATAAGAAATATACTAATAGAGCAAATATATTACAGTTATATTACAAACACCCAATAAAATTGTAACCATATGATTTATATGCTAGAATGAAGGATGCACTAATGTGTATGGGGGAAGATTTGTCTATAAATAAACGCTCAAGCGGCTTTACGCTTGTAGAACTTTCAATTGTAATAGTAATAATTGGCTTGATTGTGGCAGGGGTTGTCGCCGGTCAGGATTTAGTCAAACAAGCCAGAATAAAAGCATTAATAAAAGATGTTGATGAATATCGCACTGCATATAACACTTTTAGAATAAAATATGAAGCACTTGCAGGAGATATGACAAATGCGACAAGCTATTGGGCATCTGCAGCTAACGGTGATGGCAATCGTTTAATTGGCGGATTTCAAATGTCTGAAACTGAGAATAAAGGCTTTTTTGAACAGCTAAGTTTATCAGGCCTTATACCAGGGTCATATGATGGGGGAACAGGGGAAATTATTGGTGTTGATGTGCCTCCAACATCTTATAGCAGCAATAGCAGCTTTTATGTTAACTCAGATAAATTATGGAATATTTATGATAGCGGCAATAGTTTATCAATTTGTGGCCCTTCAGACACTTGCTATGATAGTCACCGCGTTGCGGTTGAAGACGCATATGCAATTGATAAAAAAATTGATGACTCAATGCCATATTTAGGAAAAGTTATTTCTTATTCGCGAGTTTCAGGAGATTGCCTGCCGGCCAATAAAAGATTAGAAGATTTAGCAGCTGGCGATCCAACAGAAATAAGAACATTAGAATATGCATTACAGGATTCAACTGATTTTTGTACAATGAATTTTGCATTTGATGATTATGCATTTAAATAGGTTTTATAATATGAGAAATAAAAATAGCGGCTTTACGCTGGTTGAAGTAGCTATCGCAATAGTAATTATAGGCCTGATTGTAACAGGTGTTATGGTTGGCACAAATTTAGTAAGGCAGGCAAAAGTAAAATCACTAATCGTTGATGTAAGAAAATATTTAACCGCTTATAATAATTTTCAGCTTGAATATCATGGTTTTCCAGGAGACCTTAGCAATGCGGCTAATTACTGGTCTGCGGCCGATAATGGAGATGGAAACCGCCTTATTGGCGATAGTCTGATGTCTGAGCAGGAAAATAAAGGATTTTTTGAACAGCTAGGATTAGCTGGTCTGATTGAAGGTTCATATGACGGATCAACCGGAGAAATAATCGGTGTAGATATTCCACCAAGCCCATATGGCAGTGATGTTAGCTATTATGTATATAGTAATAATTTATGGTCACAATATGCCAGTAAAGGAAATAGCCTTGTTGTTTGTGGCCCGTCTGATAATTGTTGGGATAATTACAGAGTAGCAATAAAAGATGCTTACGCAATAGATGAAAAAATTGACGATGCAATGCCTTATACGGGAAAGATAATTAGTTTTTCCGATACTGATGGCCAATGTGTTGCGTCAGGCGCCAGACTTTCAGATTCTGCCGCTAAAACAACAACTTACTTATTAACAGATCAAACTGACAAATGCACGGTACATTTTGCATTTGATGATTATATTTTCAGATAGGAATTATAATGAAAAAGAAAAATAGCGGATTTACATTAATAGAACTTTCGATTGTTATAGTAATAATGGGATTGATTCTGGCTGGAATTTTTACTGGTCAGGATATTATAAAGCAGGCAAAATTACGCGACATTATAACTGACATAAATAAATATAGTTCTGCACTATCTGCATTTAACTTAGAATATAACGCCCTGCCCGGTGATTTTAACAATGCTACCGCATTCTGGACTTCCTGCACAGATAATGGCGGAAAAAACAGCAGTTGTAATGGTGATGGCGATAGAAAAATCGAATGGTCAGAATCAAGTACCAAAGAAGGATTCAGAGCCTGGCAGCATCTTTCTTTGGCTGAACTTATAGAAGGTTCATATGCAGGATATGCCAACGCCGCTGATAGCTCGCAAGCAACTATAGGAGTTGACGTTCCGGCTTCATCTTATGAAGATATAGGCTATTCGTTTGACTATTTGTATGAAATGAATGTTATGCAGATAGGCTCTGCAACCCCAAATGCGGAAGATGGTACTGCATGGAATACCAACAAAACAGGCCTTTACCCTCTTGACGTTGAAACAATCGACAGAAAAATTGATGATGGAAATGGCGATAGCGGCATTTTAATATCAAGAGGAACCAATTGCGACAGCTCAGGAGTTTACGCAGTGACAACTGAATCAAAAGTTTGCGCAATTGACTATAAACTTCAATTTAAATAATTCTTAAAATATAAGATCTTATTTCTGAAATCATAATTAAATTATTAACTACTTATAAGCAGTTTGACCCAGTAATGTATCATTATGGCACTTAATATACTGTTTTATATCGATTTTATTAATTTTTGTTAATAAAAAATATCATTATTGAACCAATTAAAATACTTTTGGTAACGATTTGTAAATACTTTTGTAAGATTATTGCATCTATCAAGACATGGCTATCTAGGGGAGACAAATCATGGCTTTAAATAAAATAATATTATTAGGTTTTTCAATCATGCTTTTGGGGGGTTGCTCAACAGCTGGAGGTGAGTATAAGAAAGTACAGGCTATGCAAAGAAAGGATAAAAACCTATCTTGTAAAGAAGTACTTCTTGAAATGAATGAGGCTGAGTTTTACAAGCAAATGGCTTTTAAAAACAAAGGTCCAAAACTAAAAAATATTTTAATGCCACTTGGCTATGTATCTACATATATGGATGCAAATGAGGTAATTGAGTCTGCAAATGCTCGCGTATCATATTTGGATCGTATATATGAAATTATGCAATGCGAAAGCAAGAGAGCTTCTGCAGCTAGTGTAAATGAAGATATTCCTGTTTTTAGAGAGGTTTATATTCCTAAAATATCACAAGGAAGATATCCAAACTCATCTAATACGGCAATGGCAAGCCAATATGCTATGCCTGATAACAGAGCTACAGGATATAACTCACCTTATTAGACTTTAGATAATATTATTTTATAAGAAGGCTCATCTTTTTCAGATGAGCTTTTTTATGACTCTAATAGGTTAATTATGCTGATCTACCAAACGCTCCAGCTGTTTAATGTTATTTTTCTGATAACCAATTTCATCACTGGCAGAGCCATTACCATTAAGCACTTCATCAAGATGTTTTATTTTATCGCTATCAACCGGCGTTTGAATCTCACCTTTATCAAAAGCTGCTTTATATAAATCTAATATCTTACTGAAAACCTTAACTTTTTCTTCATTTGATGCATCACTCATACCGCCTTTGAGTTTGTCATAAACAAAATTTAGATCTCTTTTTGGCAGCGACTTTATAACTTCACCAATTATAGCTCTGTCTTCACTTGAAAGAGTCCTTTGGCTAACGTCCATACCAAGACTTTGTTTTACAACATCTTCTGATATATTTTTAAATCTGTTCATAGCCTCATCAATTTCTTCAGATGAACCTTCTGGCAAATTATTGATAATAAAGTCAGTAGTAATCTCCAGCAGGCGATATGTTTTTGCTTGCGTTAACCAGCTCGGATTTTTTGCTGAACCACCGGCATTTAACATAGAAACAGTCATTTGAATGCTAAAGAATATCATGCAGGCTATTATAACGCCGCGCACCAAGCCAAAGGCAAAGCCTAAAGTTCTGTCCATCCATGTTTTTCTATGAGCAACAAGAAAAGATAAAATTTTTGAGAATATAAGGGATATTATAATAAAAATTATAATAAACACCACAAGCATGCATATGCCTATCAAAGTTTCTTCACCGCTTGAAAATTCACCAATAAAATCAACTATGTAAGGATATAGATAATAAGCAGCGACTGTAGATAAAATCCACACTGAAAAGGAAAATATAGCTTTTAAAAAGCCTCGTAGAAATGCAAAAATAGTTGAAATTGAAATGATTGACAGAATAATAACGTCAAACCAATTTAAACCAGATAATAAAGAATCCATATCACGCTACTTGCTGTTGATTTTCAAACATATTCTTAAGCTCCTTTATATGGCTAATTTCTTTTAGAATAAAGGAATTATTTTGTTTCACGTTAGATTTAGGAGTTAAAGCACCTGTAAAACCAAGCTTTGCAGCTTCTTTTAAGCGTGTATCTATTTGTGAAACTTTGCGTATCTCACCTGACAAACCCAACTCACCAAATATAACCCAGTCGCTTGGCAGAGGCTTATTTAAAACAGAAGATATTAATGCTATCGCCACCGCCAGATCCGCTGCCGGCTCACTAACCTTCAATCCTCCTGCTACATTCAAATAGACATCTTTATCGGCAAGAAAAATCCCATATCTTGTTTGCAAAACCGCTATAATCATTGCCAAACGGTTACTATCCCAACCCACAACCGCTCTTCTTGGAGTTGGAATTGGCGTTGATGCCACCAGCGCCTGAATCTCTACTAAAACCGGACGCGTACCTTCCATACCGGCAAAAACGGTAGTTCCACTAACCTGATAATCGCGATCAGCCAAAAACAATGCCGAAGGATTATTTACCTCAACCAAACCTTGCGACTGCATTTCAAAAACGCCAATCTCATTAGCTGCGCCAAATCTGTTTTTTACAGAGCGCAATATTCTAAATTGGTGGCCTCTATCACCTTCAAAATATAACACAGCATCAACCATATGTTCCAAAACTTTTGGCCCGGCAATCTGCCCTTCTTTTGTTACATGACCAACAAATATCATTGTTATTCCACGCTTCTTGGCAAAACTTATTAATTCATGTGATGTTGCCCTAACTTGCGAGACAGTTCCCGGTGCTGATCCCAAATCATCTAAATACATTGTTTGTATAGAATCTATAATGACCACCTCTGGCGGCTTTGCCACATTCAAAGTGGCAATAATATCCTTAACCGAAGTTGTTGCCAGTAATTGCACAGGAGTTTTTTCCAAACCCAGCCTCCGCGCACGCAGCCTTAGCTGATCTATTGATTCCTCACCGCTTATATAAGCAACTTCGTGACTTGATGAAGCCAAATTTGCCGCTGTTTGTAGTACAATCGTTGATTTTCCTATTCCCGGATCACCGCCAATAAGAATAGCAGCACCATTTACCAGACCTCCACCAAGAACCCGATCAAGCTCACTCATACCGGTAAGAACACGCTTAACTTCGCTAGCCTCACCCTCAAGCGATGAAAACTGCAAACTATTTCCTTTGCTTGCATTTGTTGAGCTATAAGAGGCCTCAGTTGACGCTTTTTCTTCTATTATACAATCCCATGTTCCGCATGCATTGCACTTTCCTGTCCATTTTTGGTAGATTGCACCACATTCCTGACATATGAACTGACTGTTTTTCTTGGCCATATTATTTTTTTTATAAAATCCCATTAATTATGAGAAAGGATAATGGCCTGTCGCCTAATAATAAAGAAAAATAATATACTAATGCATATTAGCGAGCTTTCTCATTTCCACCAGCTACTCTATCTGTCCAGGATTTTGATTTATCTTCATTATAATATGAAAAGGCTTGTTCTTTATAAAGAGAAGAAAAAAGTTCTCCATATCCATTATCATGTCTTACTGCATTTGCTATTAATATTTCTTCAAAAGCTTCGTCCAGATCAGTTGGCTTATCTTTTTCTTCATCAAATTTTTTTATCTTTTTCATAGAATCATGAATATTTAGCTCGGAAACAATCCAGGCCAAGCTTCCTAATCCTTTTTTCATTATTGTGTTTGTAGTATCAGCTTTTAAGAAATTTCTAGCTTTTTCAACTTGTTCTTCACTTGCAGCTTCAATAATTAAGGCCGCAATATCATACTCCTTTGAAATCAACGCATTAACAATTGTAAGATACATAGTTTCATCTTTTATTGTATTTTTTTTATATGAGGAACAGATTATATTTACTGCCTCATAGTTTTTTTCCTCAACAGCAATATCAAGAGCCGTTTCCCCCTCTGAATCTAGCTTACTCAGTAAAGTTTTATCTTTTAATATAAGCGTTTTTATAGCACTCTCAGATGCGCCATTTCTAATGTAAGTATACAAAAGAGAAGTATTATCAGAAGATTTTTTATTACTTCTTACCTTATCACTTTTCTGGTTACTTGATTTAGTCAACGCAACATCGTCAAATCCCCCAACACTCACTTTAGGATTCTCTGCCCCTTTACCGCTGCTCATATAACTTCCTGAATAACTTTACTATTAATTAACTTATTATCACATAATTATGTAATAAATATTACATTGCAGGAAAAAATATTATCTATATAACTTTCTCGTAATGTTAATAGATATAAGGAACCTAGCGCAGAAAAATATTTTATCCCCCCTTTATGAAGGGGCGGAAGGGTTTCTTATTACTCAATTACAAAAACAGAGCGATTTACCAATACTTGCCGTTGTTCGCGATGACAAAAGAATGAACAGTCTGGCAGCTAATATAAAAATGATTGAGCCAAATAGCTCCATTATATTTATTCCGGCATGGGATTGCCTGCCATATGATCGTATCTCCCCTGCCCCGCATATTGCAAGCGCCCGCACAGAAGGCTTATGTGAATTGTTACTGCTTAAAAACAATCCTAAGAAAAAGACGGTTATATTAACCACCGTAAACAGCTTGCTGCAAAAGTTACCACCACAGGAACTATTGGTTAATTTAGCCACCAAGGTTAATATTGGCGATATTTTAGATCGTGAAGATTTTGTCCGTCATTTAGTAAGAAGCGGCTATATAAACTCTCCAACTGCCAATGAGGCCGGTGAATTTGCAATAAGGGGAAGTATATTAGACATTATTCCTTGCGGCAGCGAGCAAGGTTATCGTCTTGATTTCTTTGGTGATAAAGTTGAAAATATCCGCTTTTTTGATCCATTAACTCAAATTAGCGGTGGCAAAAGCGATAATTTATCAATTATGCCGGCTTCTGAAGTTTTATTGGATGAAGAAAATATAAGCCTGTTTCGCAAACAATATCGTGAAAAATTTGGTGCTGTGACAAAAAGCGATCCTTTATATGAGGCGATTTCTGCCGGTCGCCATTATGCAGGCATGGAACACTGGCTGCCATTATTTTATCCTCATATGGATAGTTTCTTTGAATATTTACCGCAAAATACAATAATATTTTTCGACCATTTAGCCGCTGAAGCCCGTCATGAAAGACATGATCTGGTTGATGATTATTTTCAATCGCGTTCCAACGTTAAAGAGTTAGGTTTTTCTGCTAGCGACAATTACCACCCAATTGAACCAGATTTATTATATTTAACAGAAAAAGATTGGGAACAACAAAGTTCTGCTTTTAAATGTCTATATGCAAATCCATTTAATGTTGAGTCTGCAACTGCTTATAACCCCCTCTCACCCTTAGGAGATAGGGTTGGAAATACCCCTCACCAGATTTCAGGAAATACCCCTCACCAGACTTTAGGAAATACCCCTCACCCTAACCCTCTCCCCAAAGAGGGAGAGGGAATAGAAAAAGGAAGGGTTGAAAATTACAGCTCTAACTCCCTCTCCCTCTTTGGGGAGAGGGTTGAAAATTACAGCTCTAACTCCCTCTCCCTCTTTGGGGAGAGGGTTGGGGTGAGGGGTCAAAGAGATAACCAGCTCATTGAAAATGCTCGCAATTTAAGAAAAAACCAGACAGAAGTAGAAAAAAAATTATGGAGTGAGCTAAGAGGCCGCAGATTTGGCGGATATAAGTTTCGCAGGCAACATGATATAGAAAAATATATAGTTGATTTCGTATGTTTGGATAAAAAACTTATTATTGAACTTGATGGTGGTCAGCATGCTGAGCAAAAAGAGCATGATAAAAAAAGAACTAAATTTTTAGAGTCTAAGGGCTATAGAGTTATTCGCTTCTGGAATAATCAGGTTATCGAGAATTTAGAAGGGGTTCTGGAAAATATTCAAAGTGTTTTAAAAAATACCCCTCACCAGATTTCAGGAAATACCCCTCACCCTAACCCTCTCCCCAAAGAGGGAGAGGGAATAGAAAAAGGAAGGGTTGAAAATTACAGCTCTAACTCCCTCTCCCTCTTTGGGGAGAGGGTTGAAAATAACTACTCTAACCCCCTCTCCCCCTCTGGGGAGAGGGTTGAAAATTACAGCTCTAACTCCCTCTCCCTCTTTGGGGAGAGGGTTGGGGTGAGGGGTCAAAGAGATAACCAGCTCATTGAAAATGCTCATGTTAACTCCCTCCCCTTAAAATCAGTGCCGGATTTTTCTGTCCAGTCAAAAGCAACCCGCGTTAACGCAGTTGAAATTTTTGGCGACTATCTGATGAATTTTGTTACTCATAATAAAAATGACAAACGCCCAATCCTTATAAGCTGTTATTCTGTTGGCTCGCGCGAGCGGATTAAATCCATATTAAAAGAACATGATTATGTCGGGCAGTTTATTGATAAATGGTCGGGAATAAAAAAATTATCTGAAAATGTTATTGGCCTTGTAATTCTTGATATTGAACATGGCTTTGAACATCCTGATTTCATTCTTATTTCTGAGCAGGATCTGCTTGGCACGCGCCTTGGTCGCAAAAAAGCTAAATCAAAGCGTAGTGATAATTTCCTACAGGAAGTATCCAGCCTGTCAAAAGGCGAGCTTGTTGTTCATAAAGATCATGGAATTGGACGCTTTGAAGAACTTGAAACACTTAATATATCTGGTGAAAACCATGACTGCCTGCGTATCATTTATGCAAATGGCGATAAATTATATGTTCCTGTAGAAAATATTGACGTTCTTTCACGCTATGGATCAGATAATGAAACGGCAAAACTTGATAAATTAGGTCATACATCATGGCAATCACGCAAAGCTAGCCTTAAAAAACGCATTAAAATTATTGCTGAAGATTTACTTAAAACCGCAGCAGCTCGCGCTCTTCGTAAAGGTCAGCCAATGCGTCCTATGGAAGGTTTATATGAAGAATTTTGCTCTCGCTTTGCATATGCCGAAACTGACGATCAATTGCGTTGCATTGAAGAGGTTGCGCAAGATCTCTCCTCAGGCAAACCTATGGATCGACTTATCTGCGGTGATGTTGGATTTGGAAAAACTGAAGTTGCGCTGCGCGCAGCATTTATTGCAGCAAGTGATGGCGAACACAAGCAGGTTGCTCTTATTGCCCCAACTACCCTATTATGCCGCCAACATTATAAAACATTCAAAGAGCGTTTTGCTGGCATGCCATTTGAGGTGCGAATGTTATGTCGTTTAACATCTGCAAAATCAGCAAAAGAAACAAAATCCGGTCTTAAAGAAGGTAAAGTTGATATTGTTATTGGCACACATGCTCTGCTGGCAAAATCTATTGAGTTTAAGGATTTGGGTCTGGTAATCATTGATGAAGAACAGCAATTTGGTGTAGCCCAAAAAGAACGCTTTAAGCAGATGCGTTCAAATATTCACATATTAACCTTATCAGCTACTCCAATACCACGTACATTGCAAATGTCTCTTAGCGGCATTAAAGATTTAAGCCTGATCGCCACACCGCCAGTTGATCGCCTTGCAATTCGCACATATACAATGCCATTTGATCCGGTAGTTATCCGCAATGCAATTTTGCGGGAATTTTATCGTGGAGGACGGACGTTTTTTGTAGTTCCTCGTATTAAAGATCTCGATGAGGTGCATGAAAAACTTGCAAAATTAGTACCTGAAGTAAAATTAACCCGCGCCCATGGGCAGCTCACTCCTAATGAGTTGGATCAGACAATGAATGATTTTTATGATGGTCATTATGATGTACTGCTATCAACTAATATTGTCGGCTCTGGTATAGATTTACCTATGGCAAATACCATAATTGTTTATCGTGCTGATATGTTTGGCCTGTCTCAATTATACCAAATGCGTGGTCGCGTTGGTCGGTCAAAAGTCCGAGCTTATGCATATTTGACCACTCCTCCAAAGCGCATACCCGGTGAAATTGCTATGAAACGATTAGAGATTATGCAAAATCTTGATTCACTTGGCGCTGGCTTTACCCTTGCCAGTCACGATATGGATATTCGTGGATTTGGTAATCTTGTAGGAGATGAGCAATCAGGGCAAATAAAGGAAGTTGGCGTTGAACTTTATCAGGCGATGCTAAAAGAAGCAATTGAGCGGGCAAAAGCAGAATCAACTGGCGATGATGAATCTGATGAAAGTTTCAGCCCTAATATAAATATGGGCATATCGGTTATGATTCCTGAAGATTATGTTTCCGACCTGCAACTGCGCATGGGTCTATATCGCCGTATTGCTAATTTACAGGAAAATGATGATGTAGAAGAAATTGCCGTTGAGCTGGTTGATCGCTTTGGTGCATTACCAGAACCACTACATAACTTACTTGAAATCATGAAAATTAAAATTTTATGCATTAAAGCCGGAGTTGAAAAAATTGATGCAGGACCAAAAGGAATTACTTTAAAATTTCATAATGATAAGTTTAAGAATCCTGAAGCTTTAATTACCTATATCACCAAAAATCCACTTACTACCAAATTACGTGGAGATCAGAAATTAGTAATTTTTAAAGAATACAACTCTTCAGACGAGCGACTAAAAGGAACGCGCAAGTCATTGGAAAATATAATAAATATTGCCTCTTAACCTTTTAAATTAACTATAAGATTAAATTATGACTACCACCCAAAGTAATGTGTTTTTATCTGCTATAAAAGAATTATTTAAAAATATAGAAGAAGATAATATCGAAAAATTTAATGAGAACCTGATTGAAGGTGTGAATCTGGATTATAAAGATCTCAATAATAACACCTTACTTTATAAGGCTGTTTTAAAAGGCAATACGAGAATTGTAAAAATCCTGATAGAAAACGGAGCTGATGTAAATTTAATTTGTGGAAAAATGTGGGAGACACCACTTTATATTGCAGTTAAAAAAGGTAACGAAGAAATTTCAACACTATTAATAGAAAACGGGGCTAACGTAAATGCCTTAAACCTATACAAAGAATCTCCTTTACATTGGGCTGCTTTTTTTTGCCAAGAAGAAATTGCCTTAAAACTTATTGATAATGGCGCTGATGTAAATATTATCGACAATAGTAATTCAACACCACTTGACAATAATAGTCTAAATGCCAACGGTGAAAATATAAGAAGAAAACTTATAGAAAATGGAGCAAAAAACTTTCTTAATATTAAATTTGACAATTTTGAAAATAAAATATTGCCAATTTTACTTGAAAATGCAGAACTTATTAGCGGCATTATAGTTACACAAGAACAATTAAACCTTATTGAACAAAATCTTGGTAAAACAGTTTTTGAAGAAATGATTAATAACGTTTGTGTAGTAAAGAAAGATTCTAAAGAGAAAAATCCTAAAGAGAAAAACACTATTTTAAATCCAGAACATGTAAAAAAAGCATTAAAGACAGAAGCTGCAAATAATGGCGGAAATATTGGAAAAAAATCGCATTTTTATCCTATGGTGCAAATTGTGCTATCATCTGAAAACATGAGCCATGAACTAAAGCCTTGTAAGAACCCTGCATCCTTGTTGTTTTTAGCTGCAAATATTATTAATAAAGAAGTTTCTGAATATGCTGATGGCCAAAAGTTTAGCTTTTTATTAGGTACGAAAGTTAAGACAGAAAACGCAGCAACAGATTATAAATTTGAAAGAGTTAAGCCAACCATAAAAGATATTTTAGATACGCAAGCATTGCCAGAACATTTATTAAAAGTAATAGCACGAAGATGGCCCACAGAGGAGCACTCTTTCAAACCTAATAAATCAACAAACCAGCGCTAAAGATATAAGGATTTTAACCACTTATAACGATACAAAATTTTTAGTTTCATAACTGCACCACACCCCTAAAATATAAATTAAGTTATAATAAAATATTTAAAATTTTATATCTTCATATTAAAAAATATGTCAGAAGTTATTCCTGGGTGTTAATAAAAGATTTAAATATAGGGGCTAAAAATATGTCTAAATCTGGTGACGTTATTTTAAAGATTAAATCAAGTCCACTACATTACAACATTATAAATCGTAAATATGAAGAAGCAAAAAGAATTATAAAAGAAGAGCAAGAAGATTTAGACAAAGAAATATCAGGCTTTACGCCATTACATCTATTATTAGTAAAAGCATCTGGCGATAATCAAGAAAATGGTGATAAACTCAAAGGTACAATTGAAGTTATAAGAACTCTTGTTGAAAAAGGAGCAGATATAAATAGACCATTAAATTTTGATAGCATAACCCTAGATGACGATGAAGAAGAAGAAAAAACATTAACTCAAGAAACTCCACTGGACTTTGCTATAAGAAATAATATTACTGATGTTATAGGAATTCTTGAGAAATTTGGGGCAAAAAAATTTCCAGCTACCGATAATGAAAAAGCGGATTCTTTTAAACCTACCGAAACTTTCGCAGAAAATTTTACACCAGGATCAAGAGCATCTTCACAAGGTAGAGTTCGTAGTTAAGTTTTGAATAAAGGTTACGAACAATAAAAACAGAGCCTATCAAGATTTTGGATTTATGTGTACAAGCCACGACTTAACCATTTTGTGCGTAGAAAACACCACCCTCTTCTATATCGCTATCTTCAAGTAATAATTCAACAAATATATCCGTTATTTCATCAGGCTTTGTCAATTTTTCCTGATCAGCACCCGGCGCCCATATATTCATCATCGCCGTTGCAACAGCACCCGGATCGACAATTGCGGCACGAATATTTGTATGTTCATTTTCAGCTGCATATATTTCTACCATTTTTTCTAACGCCGCTTTACTTGCTGCATATGCTCCCCAATGCAGAACAACACCTCGCGCAACATCAGAACTGACAAATAACGCCCTTCCAGCATCAGATTGCTTTAAAAGCGGAGTCAAACTACGCAGCAAACGATAATTTGCAGTTACATTTACATCAAAAATATTTTGCCATATTTTTGGATCAATATGATCAATTGGAGATAAACCACCCAATACACCGGCATTGCCAACCAATATATCTATTTTGCCAAAACGCTCCATAAGGCCAGCACCAAGCTGATCAATTTTGTCAAAATCCTGCAAATCAAGAGGAACAATAGTTGCCGAACCTCCTATTTCCTGAATTTCATCATCTACAGATTCCATCTCATTGACGCTGCGGGCAACCATAACCACATGCGCGCCTTCTTTAGCATAACGCTTACATATTGCCGCACCTATACCTCTTGAAGCACCAGTTACAACTGCAATTTTTCCTTCAAGTAATTTTTTACCCATATTTTTAGCTTTCTTTGCGCGTTTCTGTAAATAAAGATACAGCGCCGCCTTTTTTATCTAAAACTTCCAAAGGATAATCATTTGTAAAGCAGGCATCACAATATTTTGGAGATTTATCATCCCTCCCCTTCTCGCCAGTTGCTCGATATAAGCCATCAATTGATATAAATTCCAGGCTGTCAGCGCCAATAATATCCGCAATTTCTTCTACACTATAATTAGCAGCGATGAGATTTTCTTTGCTTGGAGTATCAACTCCATAAAAACATGGATCGGTCGTTGGTGGGCTTGCTATGCGCATATGCACTTCTTTTGCACCGGCCTCACGCACCATTGAGACTATCTTCTTGGATGTAGTACCACGCACAATGCTATCATCTACAAGAATAACTTTTTTGTCCTTCAGAACCGACATATTAGAATTATGTTTCAGCTTAACTCCCAAATGACGCACAGCATCCGAAGGCTGAATAAATGTTCTGCCTACATAGTGATTTCTAATAATTCCAAATTCAAATGGCAATTTTGCCTCTTCTGCATAACCTAAAGCTGCAGGAACTCCAGAATCGGGTACAGGCACCACAACATCAGCCTTTACAGAGCCTTCTTTTGCAAGCTCAGCACCAATTCTTTTTCTTATGTCGTAAACTGACTTCCCTTCAACAAAACTATCCGGACGAGCAAAATATATATATTCAAAAACACAAAAACGTTGTTTTTTTTCTTCAAATAATCTTGAACTGCTCAACCCATCTTTATCAATTACAATAACCTCTCCGGGTTCTATATCACGTACATAAGTAGCTCCTATGATATCAAAAGCACAGCTCTCAGACGCTACTATATAAGATTTGCCAAGCCTTCCTAATACCAAAGGACGAACACCGAGCGGATCTCTTGCAGCTATCAATTTTTTTTGCGTTAGAGCCACCAGAGAATAAGCCCCTTGCGCCTGTTTTAGCGCCTCTTTAAAACGATCAACAACCTTACCACTATTACATTTTGCAATCAGATGAATAAAAATTTCAGTATCCATAGTTGACTGAAATATAGCCCCATCATGGATAAGCTGCTTTCTCAAAGTTTGCGAATTTGTAAGATTTCCATTGTGAGCTATTGCCATTCCACCGAAACTAAACTCTGCAAAAACCGGCTGTATATTACGATCATGCTTATCGCCTGACGTTGAGTATCTCACATGCCCAATAGCGCAATCACCTTGCAGACTCTCTATTACTTTTTCAGAATTAAAATTATCACCAACATGACCCAGAGCCTTATGACTATAAAACCTTCCACTATCATAAGTAACGACACCAGCAGCCTCCTGCCCTCTATGCTGTAAAGCGTGCAAACCTAATGCCGTATGAGCAGCTGAATCTTCACTCCCATAAATTCCAAAAACTCCACATTCCTCTTTTAAAGAGTCATCAAAGGGTGTTTTCATGCTGATTTTCCGTTTTTATTAATTTTCAGAACCTTTTAAACGTGATTAGCTCTTTTTTCAAGTAGCATTTATGTTTTGACATCGCTTAGGCAAAATTTTTCAAATTATAGCACTTTAATATGCACAAAACTACAATTTAACTAATATTATCAGTGCTATAGAAACTAAATGATAATCCAGCTTAGATAAATATCAAAGAAAACTCATAAACTATATTATTTAACATATAGATATAATTAAAAAAGCCGAACTAAATAAAAGTCCGACCTCTTTAAATAAGTGCTAATTATTTCTTATAAATTTTATATTTATCAGTAAAGAAGAAAACTTAGATATATAAAATACATATCTAAGTTTTTTCTACATATAATTAAGATAAACTATTTATCAGATTGAGAAGACTCAGCAGACTTATCATCAGCTTTTACTTCTTCAGAAGAATCTTCTTTTGCAGCAACTTCTTCACTCTCTACAGGAGACGCGGCAACTTCTTCTTTCTTAGTAGGGTTTAAAAATTCTTTTTTAGCCTCCTCAGCTTCACCTTCTGTACGAGCAACATTAATGTATGCTGTAACAATAACTTCAGGATGAAGTGCTATTCTTGCAAGGTTAATACCTGTATATTTTATCGGCTTATCAAGAGTAATCTGACTGCGAGAAACTTTAACACCAGTATCAGATATAACTTTTGCAATATCACGAGCAGCTACAGAACCGAACAAACGTCCATCTTCACCAGCCTGACAGTTAATTATAAAAAACTTTTCAGAAACATCTTTTGCAAGTTTTTCAGCTACTTTAAGCTTTTCAGCATTTTCTTTTTCAATTTCTGAACGCTGCTTTTCAAAAAAAGCTTTATTTTCATTAGTTGCACGAAGAGCTTTCTTGCGAGGTATCAAAAAATTGCGGCCAAAACCATTCTTCACAGAAACTACGTCACCCACAGCACCCAATTTTTCAACTTTTTCTAACAAAATAACTTCCATCTTATAATCCTTAATTCTATTGGCTAAAAAAGCCTTTATTTAATCTACTGGGCAATAAAAGGTAGCAAGGCAATAGCGCGAGAGCGTTTAACAGCCTTTGCAAGTTTACGCTGCATCTTAGCCGATACAGTTGAAATACGACTTGGTACAATACGTCCACGCTCAGATACAAAACGCAACAACAACTCTGTATTTTTGTAATCTACCTTAGGAGCACCTTCTCCAGACAAAGGACAACCTCTGTTACGACGAAAGAAAACATTGCGTACAATTGGAACTGATGATTTTTCATGTGACATTTAGCTTATTCCTTAAATTTATTTTTTAGAGTCGCTACCCTTAACCAGAGCGCTAGGCTCCTTATCGAACTCTTCAACCTTAACAGTTAAACTGCG
Source organism: Rickettsiales bacterium (assembly GCA_028223895.1). GTDB lineage: Bacteria > Pseudomonadota > Alphaproteobacteria > Rickettsiales > UBA6187 > JAOIVE01. The sequence continues at coordinate 6,295 of JAOIVE010000003.1, read as the reverse complement.
AATAACATCCTCGCTAAGCTTATATTGACGCTGCAATTCGTCAATAGCTTCTGCAGAAGCATCAACACACAACATTGTATAATAACCCTTCTTACATTTTTTAACCTTATAAGCAAGGCTACGAAGACCCCAAAATTCTTTTCTAACCAACTTGGCTTTAAACTTGCCCAAAACTTTTTCAAAATTCTCTGTCACCTTGTCTACCTCTTGCGGGGAAACATCCTGACGAACGATGAAAGTACTCTCGTAAAGAGCCATAAAACCTCTTATCTATATATCTTTTGACAAAACAACACATTAAAGTGAGAGACGAAAATACATATTTTTTTATGCAATGCAAGTAAAGATTTAAACATATATGTACAAAATATTATATATATCTCAAGTTTCAGACCATTATTGCATAATTTTTTTAAAAATATGCTCCTATCAAGATATTTTTCTTAATCGACGAGGCAATAAATATATGCTAGCCTGCAAAATCTTATATGACATAATATTTTTTCATTGAGTGATTTTTTCGCTTATGATACCATGAAAGGATGTGGAGATTATGAATATAAACCCTTTTATCGAACTTATATCAAGTATATTGGGAATATATAGCTGGATATTGATAATATGGATTATTATGAGCTGGCTTATAAGCTTTAGGGTTATAAACACTCATAATATGGTTGTAAGCAAGGTATCTGAAGTGCTATATCGCCTTACTGAGCCGGTTTTGCGCCCTATTCGTGAATATATTCCTGATTTGGGCGGAATAGACTTATCTCCGATAGTTGTATTTTTATTGATAAGGTTTGTTGATAGCGCAATGTACACCTATCTGTATAAATATGGTATACAATATTAGCCTTTAATAACAACCTTGCTACTTAGATATTGCTTTGGGGGAAGCATGAAAAATTTGGGCAAATGTCTGGTATACACGATAGTAAGCATATTTGTTTATTCAAATATTTCTCATGCTGCTCCTTCTAAGAAATATAAGAGCTCTTTTAATAAGAAATCTAAAGAGCAAAAAATCAATATGATGAAAAGGCTAAATGATACAAAAGACAGCATTTTGTCATCTGGAAAAATATTAGATTATATAGAAGAAGAGCGACTTGATTTAAGCCGCCCTGAAGCTGTAGACGTAGTAGCAAGATTTAAAAAATTTGATTCTGTTGAGCAAATAAGATTTGGCAATCGCAAAGATGTATTGAATCTTGCGGGATTATCATTTGGAGGAAAAGACTTATCAAATGTAGATCTTACAATGGCCGATATGAGAGAGACAAATCTTAGCCGCACAAACTTTAGAAATTCAATATTAGTACATGTTGACTTTCAGGGCGCAGATTTATCATATGCAGACTTTAGAAATGCTGATTTGAGTAATGCAATTTTTGAAAAAGCAAATCTTGAAGGGACAAATTTTGACGGTGCTAACCTGTTTAACGCCGAATTTAAAAAAGTATATGGGATTCGTCAGAAAGAAATTACTGAATTAAACAGGCGTACCATATTCTATAAAGAACTTGAAAAAGTTAAGGCCAAGGGCGAATATCACGAAGAACAAGGATATGACGAACTTCTTGAATATCTAAGAGAAAATCCTATTAACGACCATTAAAAATCTTAAAACAAAATACTATTTATAATAATATATTGTAATATATCCATTATTGACATTATTATAATATGACACTTGATAAGTAGTTAGGGTATATGGCATGCAAAAATATAAGATGAAGCCTTCTGTCATAGTAGTTGAAGACGACGAGGCTATAATAACGTTGCTACAATATAATCTTGAAAAAGAAGGATTTGACGTAAGAATTACCGATGATGGCGAAGAAGTTGTTATCATGGCCGAAGAGAAAATGCCAGATGTTGTACTTCTGGACTGGATGCTACCAGGAATGTCTGGACTGCAAATATGCAATGCTTTGCGCGGAAATCCTGAAACCAAGAATGTACCCATAATAATGATATCAGCTCGCGGTGAAGAAGGAGATCGCATAGAAGGTCTTGAACGTGGAGCTGACGACTATTTAGTCAAACCCTTTTCTCCCAAAGAATTAATTGCAAGAATAAATGCCGTGTTTAGACGCGTTAGGCCGGTATTTGTGGCAAAAGAATTAACTTTTGGATCTATAAATTTGAATCTTGATAGCCGTTCAGTTATGGTTGGAAAAGACATAAAGCATTTAGGACCAATCGAGTTTAAATTACTGCAATCTCTTTTGGAATATCCACAAAGGGTGCTGTCTCGTGAACAGCTAATGCGTCGAATTTGGGGTTGCGATTTACAGGTTGAACCCAGAACTGTTGATGTACACATAAACAGACTGCGTAAAGCTTTGAATTTAGGCAAAGACGGAACAACTATTCAGACAGTACGCTCTGCGGGATACTGCCTTAAGAAGAAGCAAGACGATGATAAGGATCTTTCAATTGTTGATGATAGCGAAATAAGTTTGGAATTCGAAGATGATTACGATTTCTAAACACAAGCCAATTAAAAGTTGATTAACAAAACAACATATTGACTTTAGGTTGAACAAGATATATATCTTTACTTGCACATTTCCATTTCTTCCTAGGGGAGTTAAGTTTCAAAGCTTTTCTTCCCTTTTTTTATCTGTTGATCAAATTGAAACTTTTTAATATTTTTTATTTTAATTTGCTACAGACTTAAAGACTCTTCTTCTTGGCTTAAAGAAGCTCTTACCACCCCACACCATTTTCTGCCATCTGGAAAAATATCAGCATATTTAAAAGCTTCTAATACGCTAATATTTCCTTCATTTTCCAGATCTTCAACATTAATATTATTTTTAATAGTTTTTGCCGCCAAAGACTTCAAACTATGAGGATTTTTAAGCTTAACTGAATTATTAATTATTTCTTTTTTATTGCTATCAAGAATTCCATAATGTTCTGCTGCGCATTTGGCAAAAAACAAAGCAATACCATAACCAAAATCACCTATTTTAAAATCATTATTTTCAGTAATTTTCTTAAACAATGGAAGAATATCTTGATAGTTGCAAATAGTAACATATTTACTTTCTTCTTTATATCTACTTCCTTCTTCGTATTCTACAATACATAACTTTTTTGCAAGATCATTTGAATATTCCTTTTTTTCCTCTTCTGCATTATCGCCTCCAAATGATTTTTTAGAAATAATATATTCAAACTGACCTTTGGTTACTACCACATCTTCTAGTAATTCCTCATTACTGCATAAAAAATCAATATGCTCTTCAAGCAAATCACTAATATCGCTACAATATCCCAACATTAGCTCTACCATTTCTTTTTTTTCAGCGTCAATAGCCACCTCAAGAGGTGGTCTATAAAATATCTTTACGTAATCCTCTCTATATTTTTCTTCATTATGATCATATTCTATTTCTAATAATAATTTTACAGCTTCTAGATTTCCACTTTTGACAGCAATTGCTAAAGCTCTATTCCAATGTAAATCTATTTCTGTATGGTCAGCACCCGCCATTAAAAGTATTTTTATGCACCCGACATTTCCATTCAGAGCGGCATACATAAGAGCAGTTCTGTCTTTTTCATCTTCCTTATTAATATAACTTTTTTTTTCCTAAAATTTTGGAAAAAAAATAACTTACTCCATGAATAAGATAACTAATAAAATTTATATCATATTCGTTTTCTTTTTTCTCAGCATCATCTAAAGACTTTACTATTAGCTTTACAATTTCTGCATTACCAGTAATTGAAGCGATCATCAGCGCTGTTCTTCCTTCTTCATCAACAGCATTTAGATCAGCTCCTTTATTAATTAGAGTCTTTATATTTTCTAAATTACCTTCCACGACAGAGGAAATTAAAGGAGTTCTACCAAACTCATCTTTCTCATTTATATTTATCTTACTTATGCTCATTATTTTACCTTTTAATTTTAGTAATGCCTAAAATCAGTATTTAGAATAAATTCACCAAATATAGATGCAATATATTAATTTATTTCAATTATTTTAAATTAATGATATACTGAACCTATAGTAGTATTATTCAACTGGATTTTCAGCTAATGAATTACAGAAAAAAACATGAAGGCAATATTTTTATAGTTAATTTAAGTGGCAGATTTACTGTTTTAGATAATAATAAATTTAGGGATATTATAAAATATATCAGCCAAAAAGATCTGGATAAAAATATAGAATCCATAAGCTTTGATTTTTCTGATGTTGAATATATAGATTCTGCTGCACTTGGAATATTATTACTTTTAAAAGAGAATGCTGATAAAAAGTCTATCAAGGTTTCTTTAACTGGCGCTAGTGGGCAAGTAAAAAAGATGTTTCATATTTCACGTTTTCACGATATTTTTGAAGAAATCTCATAAAATACAAAAAATCTTTTTAATAGCTTGTTATCTTATTTGTTTTTGCATTATAATGCCGAAAAATTTTACTCATAGTAAATTTATTCATATTTGGGGCCTTAGCTCAGTTGGTAGAGCGCAACACTGGCAGTGTTGAGGTCAGCGGTTCGACCCCGCTAGGCTCCACCATTTCGGACTGACCGACAATAAACCCCCTTGAAACCTTGAATGGCAGCGAGTATTCTGGAGTTTGAAAACCCGAATTTCTGCAATATGGCAATTGCTCGCTAAATACCAGTTTTAGTACCATTCTTTGGTTCCCTATATCCCCAGAAGCCCACAGTTTGTGCGGGTTTCCAATAAAATCAAAAACAGTTTGAAAACTTGTGTCGAAGTCTACGTCGACCGTCCTTGAATTTCTCAATTTATCGGCAATTGTTGTTTTTTGTGATTCAAGATTTGTTATCTTTGTTTCATAAGCACGAATCAATGTTTCACTGTCAGATGATACGATGCGGTCGAGGAATTGTTCGATCTTACGTTCCGTTTCTCTTAGCTCGTAGCGCAGACCATCAACATACTGATCATAGTCAGCAATCTTTTGATTCCAGATCTGCTTCACTGTTTCTCGGATTATCATCATTAAGTCCGGAGTTGGTGTAAGCTCGAGCAGGATATCCTCAAAATTCTGTTCCATAACTTCCTTGCGAACTGACTTTTTGCAATCAGGGCAATCTTTGTTTCGGCAAAGGTAATAAGGAAATTTGCTGTACTTACCTTGTGACCAGCATGCCGTAAGTGGCTTATTGCAGCTGGCACATAATACAAAACCTCGCAATGGAAAATCCAGATGGATATCCTTCCTAATCGGAGCCTTGGCCTTTTGCCTTAACCTTTCCTGAACCTTGTTGAAGGTATCAAAACTGATAAGAGGCGTATGTTTTCCCAGCTGTAGTGGAATGCCCCATTCTTTGTATTCCATATAGCCCGTGTAAAGAATCCTATCAAACAATTCCTTCACGCGAGAAATATGTACACCTCCGCCCCTGTCTTTCGGATATTGTGGTTTTGAAGCAAGAAAATGCATTACCTCGCTTTGCGATTCAAACCTACCGGATGCAAAACCTTCAAAGGCCTGTTTGACTATCCTTGCCAAGGGCTCATCCGGAACAAGAACTTTCCCATGGCCGCTCTTGCGCTCAAATTTATAACCGATTGGCTTTTTGAAAACCCAATAACCGTTCTGCATTCTTGCTCTCATACGGTTTTTTACCTGCTCGGCGTTTTTCTCACGTTGATGCGCGGCAACCGATGCCAGCAAATGCTCAACAAGGCGGCTATCTGAGTCTTCACCAAATTCTATGGCAGGCGACTCCAATTTGCCGCCAGCCTCAGTTATTGCCGCCCGTAATTTTATATGCGTTTCAAGGTCACGCGCTAAGCGGCTGATATCATCGATAATCACAATGTGATTCTGTTTGTCCTGATGCTTTTTTAAGAAATTAAGCAACTCGCGCATTTTGGCGCGTTCAAGTAATTTGCCGCTGATGCCCTCGTCGTAAAAGACTTCGACGACCTCATAGCCATGCATTCTGGCATATTCACGACAACGGGTTTCCTGTGACGCCAGCCCATCACCTTTTTTGACTTGAGCTTGGCTTGAAACCCTGCAATAAACGACTGCTTTTTCATGTTTTTCCATGCCTGACACCATTGCTCGAAGCTTTAAAAGCATCAACTGGTTTCTGGCCGGAATCTAATAAATCCGCTCTATTCATGCGGAAATGTTTATCAAGAACCGTTTCCGCCATCATAGCGATGGTGTTGATCAACTCGAGTTTTTGTTCCTCGGTTAAATCAAAGTTATCAATGTATGGGCGGAAGGGTTCAAGATCAGTAATCGCCATGGCTTTTACCCACCTCCGGCGATTCTAT
>JAOIVE010000029.1 GCA_028223895.1 Rickettsiales bacterium | reverse complement strand
AATGAGTGGAATTGCTGAAATTCTGCATAATCTTGGTTACAAGGTTCAGGGATCTGACCAATCGGCAAATGCAAATGTTGAGCGCCTAAAAGGTCTTGGCATAAAAGTTATGGTTGGACAAAAAGAAGAAAATATAATCAGCAATAAAATATCTGTGGTAGTGCGCTCATCAGCGGTAAAAGACGATAATCCAGAGATAAAAGCTGCACGCAAAGGGCGTATTCCTGTTATACAAAGAGCTGAAATGTTAGCCGAGTTAATGCGCCTAAAATCATCAATTGCCGTTGCAGGAACGCATGGTAAAACTACTACAACTTCAATGGTAACAGCGATTTTTGAGGCAGAAGGCAGGTGTCCAACCGTTATTAATGGCGGTATAATAAATGCATATGGCACTAATGCCCATTTGGGTAGCGGACAGTGGCTAATTGCAGAAGCAGATGAATCTGATGGCAGCTTCTTAAAATTGCCCTCAACTATTGGCGTTATAACAAATATTGATCCTGAGCATATGGAGCATTATGGATCTTTTGATAATTTAAAATCTGCATTTAAGGCTTTTATTGATAATCTGCCATTTTATGGATTTGGAGTATTATGTAATGATCATCCTGAAGTTGCAGCATTAATACCGCAAATAACAGATCGTAAAATAGTCAGCTATGGTCTTGATACTGAAGCCGATATTGTTGCTAAAAATATTCGCTATAAACCCTCTGGCAGTACATATGATGTGCATATAAAAAACAGAGTACAAGGAGGAGAGCGCGTCTTAAGAGACGTGATTTTGCCAATGCCTGGCAAACATAACATATCAAACTCATTAGCTGCCGTTGCAATAGCCGCAGAGCTTGGCTTTAAAGATGAATCAATAGTGGGAGGGTTTAAACAATTTGCCGGGGTAAAAAGACGTTTTACCAAAACAGGTGAGGTGAATGGCGTGACAATTATTGATGATTATGGCCATCACCCAACAGAAATAGCGGTAACTTTGCAAACAGCAAGGCAGGTTATAGGAAATAGCGATGGCAGAATAATAGCCGTTGCGCAACCTCATAGATATAGCAGAGTGCATGATTTATTTGATCAGTTTTCGCAATGTTTTAGCGATGCAAATATTGTGATTATAGCTGATATTTATGAAGCAGGAGAATCTCCAATAGCAGGAATAGACAAAGAACATCTGGTAAAAGCGATAAAAGCAAATGGTCATCCGGATGTACAAATATTGCCATCAGCAGAAGATTTGCCAAAACTTATTGCAAAATTGGCAAAATCTGGTGATATGGTAATATGCATGGGAGCAGGGACAATAAGTGGGTGGGCAAATGATTTGCCTAAAAATCTTAAAGCATTGTGATTATATGATATGAAAGATCAAAGCGATTTATTACAAAGACTTCCCAAAGTTAAGGGCAGTTACCGACCAAATGCCGATCTGTCGAAAACCAACTGGTTTAGGGTAGGAGGCCAAGCTGATATATTATTTCGTCCTTCCGATGAAAAGGATTTATCACATTTTTTAAAGAACAAGCCAGATGACATTCCAGTGACTATATTGGGGGTTGGTTCAAATCTTTTGGTAAGAGATGGCGGCATTGAGGGGGTGGTTATAAAGCTTGGCAGAGGCTTTGCTGAAATAAGCTGTGCAAATGAAGAAGTACATGCAGGTTCGTCCGCACTAAGTTTTAATGTTTCTATGGTGTCTGCTGATGCCGGACTTTCTGGTCTTGAATTTTTAAGCGGTATACCGGGTACTATCGGTGGTGCTTTGGCGATGAATGCCGGTGCATATGGCTCAGATGTTTCATCAATATTGCTTTATGCAAATGCAGTTGATGAGCAGGGTATTATACATAAATTATCAGTTGATGACATAGGCTATGTATATAGAGGTAACACTCTGCCAGATGGAATGATATTTACCAAAGCTGTTTTTAAAGGCAAAAAAGGCTCCACAGAAGAAATAAAACAAAGAATTGATAAGATATGTGAAGAAAGGGAGGAAACTCAACCAATTAAAAGCAGCACTAGCGGTAGTACTTTTAAAAATCCTGATGGTTACAAGGCCTGGAAACTAATCGATGAAGCAGGCTGCCGAGGTTTAAAAATAGGTGGGGCGCAAGTCTCTGAGAAACATTGTAATTTCCTTATAAACACAGGTGATGCCAGTGCTGCAGATATAGAAAATTTGGTAGAAGAAGTCCGCAAAAAAGTAAAGGAAAACTCAGGGATAGAGTTGCGGTTGGAAATAAAGATTATTGGGAAAAAAGAAGATGAGTAATAATAAGCCGCATATTGCAGTTTTGATGGGTGGACTATCTTCAGAGCGCGAAGTTTCTCTGATGACAGGAAAGGCTGTGGTTAAGGCTCTCGAAGAAATGAATTATAATTTTACAGCTATTGATGTTGGTGAAAATATTGCAGAGGAATTATTGCGCATCAAGCCTGATGTTGCTTTTATTGCATTGCATGGAACTTATGGTGAGGATGGTTGTATTCAGGGCTTGCTTGAAATTTTGAAAATTCCATATACTCATTCTAAAGTAGCGGCATCTGCTATATGTATGAATAAGGAGTTTACTAAGAATATTGTTGAAAAAGCCGATATATTATGTCCGCCATCAGTAATTATGACCGCGTCGCAATTGCATAAATGCGAACCTATATCCAGACCTTTTGTTATAAAGCCGGTTGACGAAGGCTCAAGTGTTGGAATTTTTATCATAAAAGATGGAGATTCTTTGCCTTCAATAGAAGAATTATCTAAATATGGCACTCTGATGATTGAAAAATATATAGCTGGAAAAGAGCTTAGTGTTGCTGTTAGCGATGATGAGCCGTTTGGCGTTATTGAACTACGCCCAAAGACTGGTTTTTATGATTATAAAAATAAATATGTCGATAATATGACCGAGCATTTTGTTCCGGCGCCAATTCCTGAAGATATATATAAGTTGGCAATGGATAATGCATATAAGGCTCATAAAGTTTTGGGATGTTCAGGTATAAGCAGATCAGATTTTAGATATGATTGTGATGGGGATGGTAAGTTATATTTTCTTGAAACAAATACGCATCCTGGATGTACGGAACTTTCTATTGCTCCGGAACTTGCGGCTTTTAAGGGAATAAGCTTTAGTGAACTTGTAGATTATCTTCTGGCGAGGGCTTCATGCCAAAAGTAAGACGTAAAAAAAGAACTGCTAATAACAAATATATAAGTATTGTAATGGGTCTGGGGCGTATTTTAGTTAGGCCATATATATTACTTACATTGTCTTTTATTATATTTTGCAGTTGGTTTTTTATGGCAGGATATTACCAAAGGACAGTAATATATGTTGATAATTTAGTTACTACAGCTTCACAAAAAAACAGGGCTGGTAGTCAAGGATGCATATCTTGAAGGACAAAAATATACAAAATTAGAGAATTTATCAAAAATAATGAATGCCAAAGTTGGGCAGCCAATTTTCAGTATAGATTTAGATAAGGTAAGAGGTGACCTTGAAGATGTATCATGGATAAAATATGCAGCTGTTGAAAGACAATTACCATCGACAATTAATATACAGATAAGTGAGCGCCAGCCAGTAGCTCTATGGCAATATAAGAAAAAGGCTTATCTTATAGATATAGATGGTTATGTTATAAAAGAGCCAAATTTAGCACCATTTTCTGATCTTATAATAATAGTAGGGAAAAACGCTCCTGTTTTTGCGCGCTCGCTTTTAACTATGATAGAGCGCGATGATGATATAAGGACAATGGTATCTTCGGCTATTAGAGTAAATGAGCGCCGCTGGAATGTTAGATTGCATAATGATGTTGAAATAAAACTACCTGAAGAAGAGCCCGAAGTTGCGTGGGAATATTTGATAAATCAACATAAAAAGAATCACATTTTAGATAGTAAAATTAAGACAATTGATTTAAGACTGCCTGGAAAAATGTATATTAACAAAAAAACTTAAAAATGATTCGATAATATATGAGTAGAATTAAGTCTCGCTATATTGCTGCTGTAGATATTGGTAGTGCAAAGGTGATTTGCCTTATAGCAGATATAGATAATAACGCCAATATGAAGATTGTAGGTATTGGCCATCAGCTCTCACAAGGCATAAAATCAGGAATAATAACTGATATAAAAAAGGCTGAAAAATCTATACGTGCTGCGGTTGGTGCAGCAGAAGAAATGGCAGGCGTAAATATTGAAAGCGTATATGTTAATATTTCTGGCAGCAACCAATATTCAAAGATTTATAATACTCATGTAAATTTACAGAATAATGCTATATCCTCAAAAGATATTCGTCACCTTCTTGAGGTTGCTTATGCTAAATTATTCAATGATTCAGAAGAAATACTGCATATTTTACCGATAGAATTTTTTATTGATAGCACAGGTCATATTACTGATCCCTGCGGCATGTTTGGAAAGATTTTATCTGCAAAACTTAATGTGATTGCAGCAGCATCAACGTCGGTGCATAATCTGACTCAATGCTTTGCCAGATGCCATTTGGATGTAGAAGATTATATAGTTTCCTCATATGCATCATCATTTAGCTGCCTTAATGAAGATGAAAAAGAATTAGGAACAATTTTACTTGATTTTGGTGCAAGTAATACTTCCATAAGTGTATTTAAGAATAATAATCTGGTATTTATAGATAGCGTTGCATTAGGTGGAGCTCATGTTACGGGCGATTTGGCAATTGGGTTATCTACAAATATTGAAAGCGCTGAGCGCATAAAAACTTTATATGGAAATGTTTTAAATACTCCAAAAGATATACAGGAATTAATAGATATACCTGTAGCTAATGGCTCTGGTCACTCAGAAGAGCTAAGCCACACTCCGCGCTCAGTAATCATAGATATAATAAGGCCGCGCATTGATGAGATATTGGAAAATGTTCAATATAGGCTGAAAAAAGCAAATATAGATAATAGTTGCAGAAGTATTGTAATTACAGGTGGAGCTAGCCAGCTTGGCGGGTTAAAAGAATATATAAGCCATATGTTTGGCAAATCAGTCAGGCTTGGCACGCCAGATTATATAGAAGGTATGGCAGAAATTACAAAAGGGCCGGAGTTTTCAACATGTTTTGGTATATTGCAATATATAAAATATCAAAAATTTAGCCCTGAGTTTATTCATTTTCGCAAACAGGAAATTACCTTTAATCCAATATTAAAAGCTGTACAATGGGTTAAAGAAAATTTCTAATAGTGGGTTATGTTTATATGTTTTCTTCATATAAAAGTTTAGTTAGGCGATTATTATATCGTCATCAGAAAAAACGAAATATATCCACTTGTCTAAAAGCCGGTATAAAAGGTTTTATAACTATAGGGTTTGTTGCAGCCATTGGATATTTATCTGAAATACCTCTGATTGCCGCACCTTTTGGCGCAACATGTATATCTTTATATGTAAGGCCAAGCGATGAGTTTTCTCAACCGATTAACATTATTGGTGGTTATTTTATATCAACCATGTCCAGTATAATATTGATGGAGATTTTTCCTTATGAGTGGTGGCTGGTTGCCTTAATGCTTGGAACGTCAATAACAGCCATGGCTTATTTGCGGGTTACTCATCCTTCTGCCGGTTCGGTTCCGCTGCTTATATTTTATTTACATAAAGATGCAGGGTTTGAGTTTTTAATATCAACTATATTGGCAGGTAGTATTGCGCTTGTGGCGTTTGCATATCTATTGCATAGATTATCACCAGCCAGAAGATCCTATCCAAATAGATTGCCCGGAGAAAGCCCTATATTAGAATCAAAAGCAAAATGACAATAACATTTTAGCTATAGATTATTTATTATGAGCGATACCATTGGAAAAGCTTTTTTATGCCTTCATCAAGATCAATTTTGTGCTTCCACCCAAGCCCATGGATTTTTGAAACATCAGTTAATTTAAGCATTGTGCCATCTGGTTTGCTGCTATTAAAAAATAACTCTCCGCTAAAACCAATAGTAGCTTTAACTGTTTGAGCCAGCTCTTTAATGCTAATTTCCACGCCTGTACCGATATTTACATGGGTATTGCGTATTTCTTTAGTATTGGCTGAATAAGTGTCTTTAAAGTCACGATTTTCCATAATAAACACACAAGCATCAGCCATATCTTCAGACCATAAAAACTCACGTTTTGGATTGCCGCTACCCCATATTTCTACCTGAACATTTTTATTCTGGTCAATTTTTATACCGAAATCAGCCAACTTAGATAAAATTTCTTCTTTAGAATTATCGCCAGAGATGCCTTCTATTGGCATTTTGTTTAAATCAGAAATTATAATGTCCCACTTATCCTCTTCTAACGCTTTTCCTATATATATTTTGCGAATAAGAGCTGGCAAAACATGAGATTTTTCAAGATCAAAATTGTCATTTGGGCCATATAAATTTGTAGGCATAACAGAAATATAGTTAGTTCCATATTGAATGTTATAGCTTTCGCACATTCTCATCCCAGCAATTTTGGCGATGGCATATGGTTCATTTGTATATTCTAAAGGACTGGTAAGCAGACTATCTTCTTTCATAGGCTGCGGGCAATCACGCGGATATATGCAGGTACTGCCTAAAAATAATAATTTTTTCACGCCATTTTTATAAGATTGATGAATGACATTATTTTGAATCATAAGATTCTCATATACAAATTCAGCACGATATGTGTTGTTGGCAACTATTCCACCAACTCTTGCTGCTGCCAAAATTACAAACTCAGGCTTTTCCTGATTAAAAAATTCCTCAACGGCCGCTTGATTAGTAAGGTCAAGTTCGCTGTGAGTGCGGGTAATAATATTATTATAACCTTTTGATTGCAGGTTCTTAACAATCGCACTGCCTACAAGACCACGATGGCCAGATACGTATATTTTACTATTTTTTTGCATTTCTTCTCTACTTAAAAATAATTTTTTGCACCAAAGCCGCCATCTTCTAAATATTGATCTTTTTTCATTAGCTTAAGATCGCTTTGCATCATGTCGTCTACAAGTTCATTTAATGTATATTCAGATTCCCAGCCAAGTTTTTCTTTGGCCTTTGTTGGGTCGCCAATAAGTAGATCAACTTCTGTTGGGCGGAAATATTTTGGATCAACAGATAAAACTTCCTTACCAATTTCAATTTGATAATCAGGGTTAGAGCAAGATTTGATATAGGCCTTTTCATCAACGCCTTGTCCTTTAAATTCTAGCTCAACACCAACATATGCAAATGCCATTTTAACAAAATCACGCACTGTTGTTGTAACTCCAGTTGCGATAACCCAGTCTTCAGGCTCATCTGCCTGCAGGATCATCCACATCATGCGAACATAATCTTTTGCATGCCCCCAGTCACGTTTAGCATCGAGATTTCCAAGATATAATTTATCCTGTTGACCTAACACAATGCGTGAAACAGCGCGGGTTATTTTGCGAGTGACAAATGTTTCGCCACGAATAGGTGATTCATGGTTAAATAAAATACCGTTACAAGCAAAAATATCATATGCTTCACGATAATTAACAGTTATCCAATATGCATACATTTTAGCTACTGCATATGGGCTACGTGGATAAAAAGGAGTAGTCTCTTTTTGCGGAACTTCCTGCACCAAACCATATAATTCAGATGTCGATGCCTGATAGATTTTGGTTTTTTTAGTTAAGTTTAGAAGGCGAATTGCCTCTAGCAGGCGCAAAGTTCCTATCCCATCAGCATTTGCAGTATATTCAGGTGTATCAAATGATACATGAACATGACTCATTGCCGCCAGATTGTAAATTTCATCAGGTTGCACTTCCTGCACTATACGTGTTAAGTTCATACTATCGGTCATATCGCCATAATGGAGAATAAAATTACGATTCTCAATATGTGGGTCCTGATATAAATGGTCTATACGATCTGTATTTATTAGCGAGCTACGGCGCTTTATTCCATGAACTATATAGCCTTTTTTAAGCAAAAACTCTGAAAGATAGGCTCCATCCTGACCCGTGACTCCGGTAATTAATGCTACTTTTTTATTGCTCATTTTAGACTCTTCCATATAAATCTTCAAATCTTACTATATCATCTTCACCAAGATAGCTTCCGGTTTGAACTTCAATAATTTCAAGGGGAATTTTACCCGGATTTTCCAGCGAATGAACCGTTCCAACAGGTAAATATGTGGATTCATTTTCTGATAATAATATCACTTCACCATCTTTTATAACTTTTGCAGTACCTTTTACAACAACCCAGTGTTCGGCTCTGTGATGATGCATCTGGCTGGATAATTTAGCTCCAGGTTTCACGGTCAGGCGCTTTACCAGGTCGCGAGCGCCTTTACAAATAGTGTCATAATGACCCCACGGGCGATAAACAACGCGGTGAATATTAGTTTCAGAGCGCTTATCTGATTTTAGACGAGAAACAATTTTACGTATATTTCCAACCGATTTATCGGCTATAAGCAGGGCGTCTTTGGTATCAACGACAATAACATTTTCTACACCAATGGCCGTCACAAGCTTATCTTCAGCATAAAAATATGAATTTTTGCTATCTTCGATAATAACATCACCCTTGCAGGCATTTCCATCTTTATCTTTTTTTGAAATATCCCATAAAGAAGCCCATGAACCCACGTCGCACCATGATGCGTCCAATTTTACGACAGCGGCATCTTTGGTTTTTTCCATTACAGCATAATCTATTGATATATCCTCACATTTTGCAAAACTTTTTTTATCAAGACGCAAGAAATCCATGTCATCTTTTGCATCTTTAATGGCAGATTTGGCAAATTTTAAAATATCCGGATTGTTTTTTTCCAATTCTTTTAAATATGCAGATGCTTTAAACATAAACATACCGCTATTCCAGAAGTAATTACCTTTATTGAGAAATTCCTGGGCAGTAGTTTTATTGGGCTTTTCCTTAAAGCTTGAAATTTCAAACGATGTGTCGCTAATTTTATTGCCACATTCAATATATCCATATTCAGTATTTGGATTTGTTGGAACAACGCCAAAAGTTACAAGTTTACCTTTTTCAGCAAGTTTATTTGCCTCATTAACGGCTTCCTTAAATAAATCTATGTCTTCTATTACATGATCGGCTGGTAGTACTAAAATTACAGGATCTTTTTTCTGTTTTAGTGCAAATAATGCTGCTGCTGCAATTGCAGGCGCTGTATTTCTGGCAACAGGCTCAAGAATGATACCGGCTGCGGATTTATTTATCTCGCGTAAATTCTCAGCAACAATAAAACGCGTCTCTTCATTGCACACAACTATCGAGTCTGATGCGCCTATATCGTTCAGCCTGCCTATAGTTTCCTGAAAAAGCGATAATTTGCTGTTTAAGGGAAGAAATTGCTTTGGATATAAGGATCGTGATAATGGCCATAATCTTGTTCCTGATCCGCCAGATAATATTACAGGAATCATATTTTGACACCGCTTTTATTTAATTGATCTTTTAACAGTAATTTCAGGTTTTCTAGCCCATTTTCAGATTCAGATTCACAGCGTGCAATTAATGCAGCTTGCGTATTTGAGGCGCGAACCAGCCACCATCCATCATCAGTTTTAACCCGCACACCATCAATATCATTGACCTTATAATCAGTTTCTTCCAAATGTTTCCTGATTTCTTCAACTATCTGGAATTTGCGCGACTCTTCAACATCAATGCGCATTTCAGGAGTGCTGAAAGATTTTGGAATATTTTGGGTTATTTGACTAAGTTTAAGGCCTGATTTGGCAATTATATTAAATAATTTCACCGCTGCATAAAGACCGTCATCAAAGCCATAATGATCGGCAAAGAAAATATGGCCGCTCATTTCACCGGCAAAAGGAGAATTAAGCTCTGCCATTTTTGCTTTAACCAGAGAATGACCAGTTTTCCACATTAATGGCTTACCACCGGCTTTTTCTATTTCATCAAAAACAATCTGACTGGTCTTCACATCAGCTATTATAGTGCTGCCTGGTTTTCTTTTTAATACATCAAGGGCAAAAATTATTAGCATTTGGTCAACCCATACCATATCGCCATTTTCATCTATAACGCCTACACGATCGCCGTCGCCATCAAATGCAAAGCCGATATCGCATTTTTCCTTTTTAACAACTTCTATTAATTCCTGCAAATTTTCAGGTACAGAAGGATCAGGGTGATGAGATGGAAAAGTACCATCTACTATTTCATTTATAAGAATATGATTTCCGGGTAAGTTAGGAACTAAATCGCGCAATGCATTACCTGCAGCGCCGTTGCCTGCATCCCATGCGATTTTTAATTCGGAATCTTTAGGCTCAAAACCAAGAAGCAAGCTCTTAATATATTCGCGCCCTATATCTTCAAAAGTTACTGAGCCGCTGCCTTCTATAAAGCTTCCTTGTGCTGCTATAACGCCAAGCTGTTGGATGTCATCGCCGTATAATGCTAATTTATCCAGCATCATTTTAAAGCCATTATGATTAGGAGGATTATGTGACCCTGTAACCATGATACCGCCTGCTGCCTCAAAGTTACGTACGGCAAAATATAATAAAGGCGTTGGGCCAAGACCTACTCTTATTACTTCGGCTCCTGTTGTTACAAGACCTTTGACCAGAGCTTCCTCTAAATCAGGTGAGCTTAAACGCCCATCAAAGCCAACGCATATACGCTTACCTTTTCCCTGTTCAATAACAAAAGTACCAAATGATTTTCCTAAATAATAGGCATCTTCAGTCGATAATGTTTCGCCAACAATGCCACGAGCATCATAAGCGCGTAATATTGTTGGATTAAATTGATATTTTTGTTCTTTCTTCCTCATTATGTATCACCCTGTTTTTCAAAGCTATCTTTTGCTGGCAGTCGGGAGAATATAGAGTCTGTAAGCCAACAAGGCAAGAAAGTTAATAAATATATTACAAAATACATAATAAAGGGAAATGCAATACGAGCAGGATTTTTTTGTAATTTTCTTTTTATAAGATTTGCAGCATCATCTACCTCTACCAAAAAAGGCATTGGAAATTTATTAACATCAGTCATCGGAGTTTTTATATATCCAGGAGTGATTACCGTTACTTTAACATTATTTTTAGCCACAGTTCCGCGCAAAGCCTCACCATAAACTCTTACCGCAGCTTTGCTTGCAGAATATGCAGGAGAGCTGGGAAGGCCGCGATATCCGGCAAGGGAGCTCATTATTGCAATCTGACCATTTTTTCGTTTTGTCATACGATCAATAAGTGGCTGAATAGTATTTAATACGCCATTAATATTAGTTGAAAAAATATTTTTAACCTGCTCAGAGCTTTCATTTTGACCGCTTGTTCCAGCGGAAATTCCAGCATTGGCAATTACCAGATCTATAGGTTTTTCATTATCACATTTTTCTATCCATGCGGTTATTTTGCCTTCATCGCAAATATCACAAATCAGAATATTTACTTTTGCGCCCTTATTTTGACAAAATAACTTAATCTCTTCTATGCGTTTTTTACTGCGCGCTGTTAAGAAAAGATTGATATCTTTACTTGCATATGCTTTTGCTAAAGCTGCTCCAATTCCACTACTTGCGCCTGTTATTAATATTGATGAGGGATTCTGCATAAATTGCCTTTTTTAAGTTATTTCTACAAAGAAAAACTAATTTAGCAGAGTTCATCCTTTACTTGTAATAATAAATTGGCTAAATAATCAATATGATTCAAAGTGATTTAAAAAGACGTGGGTTTATGTTTGTGCTTTCTTCGCCATCGGGCGCCGGGAAGACAACATTGTCGCGCCTGCTTAAGCAGCATGATAATAATCTTGTAATGTCAATTTCATCAACAACCAGACAGGCTCGTCCAAATGAAAAGCATGGCGAGGATTATTTTTTCATAGATGAAAAAGAGTTTGAAGAAAAAATTGATCAGAAATTCTTTTATGAATATGCAGAAGTTTTTGGAAATTATTATGGAACTCCGCGTAAAAAAGTTGAAGATTCTCTGGAAAATGGAACAGATGTTCTGTTTGATATTGACTGGCAGGGAACAAGGCGCCTAACATCAAAGGCGCGTGATGATATTGTCAGCATTTTTATATTACCTCCATCATTAAAAGAGCTTGAGCGCAGGCTTGTTGCAAGAGGGCAGGATAATAAAGAGGTTATAGAACGCAGAATGGCTCGTGCAAGCGATGAAATTAGCCACTGGGATGAATATGACCATGTCATCATAAATGATAATTTAGATGCTAGCCTGCAAAGCATTCTATATATTCTCAAAGCCGAGCGTTTAAGACGTAAGCGTCAGCATGGGCTGGCTTCTTTTGTCAATGAAATGCTTCTGAAAAAATAATATTCTTTATTTATGCTGCAGATTGCGTGTTTCACACCCTCTTATACTAAAGATGAGGCTGGTTAAACTGATTTTATTCACTTTTTAAAAGGCTTTTCCTGCCCACGAAATATACGGATTATATTTTCTTTATGGCGGAAAATTACTATTGCTCCTAAAATTACCGTCATTAAGAAAGTCTCTCCTGGCATAATAAACCATGTAACAACCGGACTTAGAAATAAGGATATTATAGCAGATAAAGATGAAATTCTGCTTATAGCAAAAATTGCAATCCATACAACACATGCAAATAATGCAATTACTGGAGCAATCGTTGCATATACGGCAAGAGTTGTAGCAACTCCCTTACCGCCCTTAAATTTAAGCCATATTGGGAAAATATGACCCAAAACAGCGGCTGTACCGATTATTGGCAGAGAATTTTCATCAAGCCATATACTTGCTATTAATATTGCCACCACGCCTTTTGCAGCATCTAGTAATAAAGTACATATCGCTAAAGTTTTGTTGCCAGTTCTTAATACATTTGTTGCGCCAATATTGCCTGATCCAATTTTCCTTATATCGCCAAAGCCCTTCATGCGAGTTAAAAGCAGGCCAAATGGAATAGATCCAAGCAAATAAGCAAATATAATAAATAAAATTTCCAGCATAATCTCTTCGTAAATATTAACTATATTAACTAATTTATAAAATTAACTGTTTAGTTTTCTCTGCGCTGTCTTTCAACTTTGCGCAATTTATTAACATTATTATTGTGATCGCGTAAATTTGTGGAAAATCTATGACCACCAGTAACCCCATCAGCGACAAAATAAATATCATTAGTTTTAGGAGGATTCAATACAGCAATTATTGCATCCTTTCCAGGATTAGATATAGGGCCGGGGGGAAGCCCGGATTTTCTATAGGTGTTATAAGGCGTTACTTCATTCAAATCTTTTTTGCGCAGCTGCCGTTCTAAAACATACTCACCCTTTGTAATGCCATATATAACTGAAGGGTCGGTCTGAAGGCGCATCTTTTTTTGCATTCTGTTAATAAAAACAGACGCAACCCTACCTCTTTCTTGTGGAACTCCGGTTTCTTTTTCAACAATTGATGCAAGAATTATGGCCTCTTCTTTAGTTTTTATAGGCAAATTTTCTGCGCGCTCTTCCCATCTTTCGTCAATAAATTTAGACATTGCAGATTGCATTCTTTTTACCATCATTTTCTTGGTATCGCCGAGCCTGTAATCATATGTCTCAGGTAGCATTGAGCCTTCTTTTATATTATCAGGCAATTCTCCGGATAAATTATCGGTTTGTGAGATTATTTGAAGTATTTGCGAAGTCATCAATCCTTCAGGAATGGTCAAATAATGCACTAAGATATCTCCCGAAGATAATCTGTCAATTATATCGCGCGGAGTTTCGCCGGGATTAAATTTATATTCACCCGCTTTGATCTTTTGTTCCTTTTCTAATATCCAGGCAAGATACGTAAAAGCCTGAGGGTAGTTTATAACCTCATTATCATCAAGAATTGCAGAAATTTTTTTCAAAGAAGATCCGCTGGGAATAACCACAATTTTTTCCTGCTCGATAATTGACGAAACAGAATATTTATACAGGAAGTAATAAAGGCCAGATACTATAATTATGGCACAAAAGAATCCGGCACTACATATTAGGGACAAGTAGCGCCCCATCTCCTTATACCTTCTTAAATATTAAAGATGCGTTAGTACCACCAAAGCCAAAGGAATTTGAAACAATAGCATCAATTTGACGCTCTTTTGCCTTATGTGGAACTAAATCAAGGTCGCAACCCTCAGACGGATTATCCAAATTCAATGTTGGAGGAGCTATATTGTCTCTCATAGCTAAAATTGAGAATATAGCCTCAACACCACCTGCTGCGCCGAGCAAATGTCCAATAGAAGATTTTGTAGAGGACATGGATAATTTATATGCATGATCGCCAAATAAACGCTTAACGGCATTCAGCTCTATGGAGTCCCCTAAAGGAGTAGACGTTCCATGAGCATTAACATAGTCAATAATTGCCGGATCAATTCCAGCGTTCTTAACTGCCATTTTCATTGCTCTGTAAGCACCATCCCCTTCAGGATGAGGAGATGTTATATGATAAGCATCGCCGGACATTCCATAGCCAACAATCTCACCATATATCTTAGCGCCACGCTTCTTGGCATGTTCATATTCTTCAAGAACAACAATGCCCGCGCCTTCACCCATAACAAATCCGTCTCGATCCTGATCCCATGGGCGAGAAGCTTTTGTCGGCTCATCGTTATATTTTGTTGAAAGAGCGCGTGCTGAAGCAAAGCCTGCTAAACCAACACGACATAAAGCTGATTCTGCGCCACCTGCAACCATAACGTCCGCATCATTACAGGCAATTATGCGCGCCGCATCACCAATCGCATGAGCGCCAGTAGAACAGGCAGTCACAACTGAATGATTAGGGCCTCTAAAACCATATTCCATAGAAACATGACCAGAAACCAGATTAATCAGGCTTCCAGGTATAAAGAAAGGACTCAAACGGCGAGGGCCTTTCTCGTGTACCAATATGGAACTTGCTTCAATAGATGGAAGGCCGCCTATGCCAGATCCAATAAGAACGCCTGAGCGCTCCTGTTCTTCTTCTTTAGAAGGCTTCCAGCCAGAATCTTCAACAGCATCATGCGCAGCAGCAACGCCATATAAAATGAAAGTATCTACTTTTTTCTGCTCTTTTTTAGGAACATATAAGTCAGGATCAAACCCATCTTCCTGCTCTTCTTTGCTGGGAACTTGCCCGGCTATCTTAGCAGGAATATCAGATACATCAAATCTGTCTATAGTCTTTACGCCGGATTCACCTTTTATAAGACGATTCCATGTGGCCTCAACGCCATGGGCAAGAGGAGTAGTAAGACCTAGACCTGTAACAACAACGCGT
>JAOIVE010000028.1 GCA_028223895.1 Rickettsiales bacterium | reverse complement strand
ATTGTATATTTTTTATCAAATCAATATTTATAGCAGATAGGCTTATAGCAGCGCCAAGCTTTATTACCTTGTCCTTATAATTATCAAGATCCTTTTCAAAGCGCTTTGATATAAATTTATAAAGCTCATCGATTTTACTTTCTTCAACACTAAATCCAGCAGCCATAGCATGTCCACCACCGGCAATTAATAAGCCACTCTGATATGCAGCAACAACTGCTACACCAAAGTCAACACCGCTAACTGAACGCGCAGATGCTTTGCCTATCCCGTTTTCATCAATTGCAATAACCGCAACTGGCCTGTTATATTTTTCCTTAATGCGCCCTGCAACAATTCCAATTACACCTGGATGCCAATTTCTGTTTTTTACAAATATTAGAGCTGCTTCCTTATCTGCATTCTCAACCTGCTCAAAAGCTTCGTCTAGCACCAATTGCTCTATCGTTTTGCGTTCACTATTATAAATATCAAGCTGTTGGGATATTTTATAAGCCTCGTCAACATCTTCTGTTGTCAGCAAACGTGTTCCAAGACCCGCCTGCCCTACTCTTCCGCCGGCATTAATTCTTGGTCCTAAAACAAATCCCAAATGATATGTTGATAAACTACTATCAACACCAGCACAATCAGCTAAAGCTTTTAGCCCTATATTTTGCCTTTGCTGCATAACTTTAAGGCCTTGCTTGACAAAAGCCCTGTTAACTCCTTTAAGAGGCACAACATCGCAAACTGTCCCCAACGCAACTATATCCAACAATTTCATTAGTGCCGGTTCTTTACGATCTTTAAAATATCCACGCTCACGCAACAAAGAATTTACCGCAATTGCAAATATAAATGCCACTCCAACTGCTGCCATATATCCATGCTCACTGGTTTCATCTAACCTATTAGGATTCACTACAGCTAAAGCATCGGGCAATATTTCTTCGCTAATATGATGATCCAGAACAATAATATCAAGCCCGGCCTCTTTTGCTTTTGCAAGAGGCTCAAATGACATCGTTCCACAATCTACGGTTATGCATAAATTCACACCACATTTATGCAAATGCAGTAATGCTTGCGTATTAGGGCCATAACCCTCTTTAATCCTGTCGGGAATATATATATTTGGCTCTATCCCAAGACTTCTAAAATATCTTGCAAGTAAAGCAGATGATGTAGCTCCATCAACATCATAATCGCCAAAAACAGCTATTGATTCATTATTTTCTATAGCATAAACAGTGCGCTCTGCAGCCTTTCTCATATCAAGCAAATGAAATGGATCAGGCAATAGTGATTTTAACGTAGGCTCGATATATTCTTCTACCACATCAATATCAACATTGCGACTTGCAAGAATACGTGCAACTATTTCAGGAAAATCAAATTTCTGCGATAAAGTAAGTGCAAGACGTTCATCAATATCAGCCATCAACCATATAGAATCACTAACAGATTTTCTATCAATAGCCTTTATGTATCTATTATCTTTTAATGCACTCATTTATATTACTGCTCAGCAGGGTCTCCACCTAATTTACGATCAAAATAATGCTGCGCTTTAACATATCTGATAGTTGCGGTTTTCGAACGCATAATAACAGAATGAGTAACTGCACCACCTTGAAAACGCTTAACACCTTCAAGCATAGAACCGCTTGTAACTCCGGTTGCTGCAAACATAACATTATTACCACTGGCCATATCTTCTAATTGATATTTACGCGAGAAATCAGTAACTCCCATACGTTTTGCACGATCGCGCTGCTCACTATCATTAAATAATAAACGACCCTGCATTTGGCCACCAACACAACGCAAAGCAGCTGCCGCCAATACACCTTCTGGCGCACCACCAATACCCATATACATATCAATTCCAGTTTCCTGAGAAGTTGCAGCAGCAATAACACCAGCAACATCACCATCGCCTATCAACTGAACTCTTGCTCCGGCCTCGCGCACTTTTGCAATAATTTCTTCATGACGCTCTCTTTCTAAAATACACACCAAAAGATCGCTAACATCACATTTTCTGGCTTTAGCCAAAGATTTTAAGTTATTTTCAGGACTATTATCCAAATCAACAACATTATCAGGAAGGCCACCACCCACAGCGATTTTATCCATATAAACATCAGGCGCATGCAAAAAACCGCCTTTATCAGCCATAGCAATAACTGCTAAAGAATTTGGCCCGGCAGTTGCACAAATTGTAGTACCTTCTAAAGGATCAAGTGCTATATCAATCTCAGGACCCTGGCCATATCCAACCTTCTCACCTATATATAACATAGGAGCTTTATCACGCTCGCCTTCTCCAATAACAACTGTACCATCAATTGTCATAGTGTTTAACGCTCTGCGCATAGCAGTAACAGCAGCCTGATCAGCAGCTTTCTCATCGCCCTTTCCTATCCAGGGATAGCAAGCTAAAGCAGCAGCCTCTGTTACCCTAACAGCCTCAAGGGCAAAATTACGATCTAATGTAAGATCTCCACTTTGTGGAATTTCATCTGTGTTTTTCAATGTCATCATTTTCTTTACCTTTTCTAAATACTACTCTTCAATCCTTATCAAACAAGAAGAATTTACTACATTCTCAAGCTGAACGATTTCCTTCACCGCTCTAACAATATCACTTTCTTTTTGCTCATGAGTTACAATAACCACATGAGCTGTATTATCAGATTTATTTGCTTTTTGTAAGACCGTATCTACAGAAATATCATATTCACCTAATATGTCAGTTATTTTTGCCAATACTCCAGACTGATCTTTTACATTTAGCCTGATATAAAATTTTCCTATATGAGAGTCTATAGATACTGATTCTATTGAATCCATATCTTCTGCTTTAACATTTAGAGGATAAGAAAAGCGCTCCGCCACTATATCAACTATATCAGCAACCACGGCAGATGCAGTCGCACCCTCTCCTGCCCCTGGGCCTTCAAGTACAACATCGCCAACAAAGTCACCTCTTAGTAACACTGCGTTATTAACTCCATCAACCTTCGCCATTGATGCCGTATCAGGCAACAAACATGGATAAACAGCCTGCTGAATTTGGCCATTAATTTTCTTACTTATACCCAATAATTTTATTTTATACCCTAATTCCCCTGCATATTTTATATCGCTTAAAGCAATTTTACGAATTCCTTCAATATAAATAGAATCAAAGTCTAATTTCACACCATATGCAAGCGAAGTAAGAATCGCCAATTTATGAGCAGTATCTATTCCATCAACATCAAATGTTGGATCAGCTTCTGCATATCCAAGATCCTGAGCTTCCTTTAGAACATCTTCAAAATCTCTGCCCGTTTCTTTCATTTGAGTTAAGATATAATTACATGTGCCATTCATAATACCCATTACAACGCTGATATTATTGGCAACCATACCTTCTTTAAGTGACTTTATAATTGGTATGCCACCTGCAACCGCAGCCTCAAATGCTATATGAACATCCTTACTTTGCGCAATCTTAGCCAAATCATTGCCATTTTTAGCGATAAGCGCCTTATTGGCAGTTACTACATGCTTACCATTATTTAAAGCATTTTCACATAATTGAAGAGCATCACCAGCTTCGCCGCCAATTACCTCTATAACAATATCAACATCACTATTGGCAATATCAACGCTATTATCATACCATTTTATACCATCAAGATTTACGCCTCTGTCTTTTGATTTATCGCGAGCCGACACTGCAGAAACTATTATATTTTTTCCACAACGCTTTTTGATAAGATCAGCATTCTGATTAAGGATTTTGATAACCCCTACACCAACTGTTCCTAAACCTGCTATACCTACTTTAACTTCATCTGTCACTTATGACTTCCTTATTTTTTACCTTTAAGAAATTTTTTTATATTTTTACATGCCTGACGAATTCTATGAACATTCTCAACCATTGCTATTCTCACATAGCCTTCGCCATTTTTGCCAAAACCTATACCAGGAGCAACAGCAACGCCCGCTTCTTTTAATAATAATTTTGAAAATTCCAAAGACCCCATATCCTTAAATTTATCGGGAATTGGCGCCCATATAAACATTGACGCACTTGGAACAGGCACATCCCAACCGGCAGCATGAAGGCCTTTAACCATAACGTCACGACGTTCTTTATATACAGCTCTAACTTCATCAACACATGATTGGTCGCCATTTAATGCAGCAGCAGCAGCTACCTGTATAGGCGTGAAAGACCCGTAATCAACATATGACTTAATATGAGTTAAGGCAGCTATAAGCTTTGGACAGCCAGCAGCAAAACCAACCCTCCATCCAGCCATTGAATATGTTTTACTAACCGACGTAAATTCTATTGCTATATCTTTTGCTCCTTTAACCTGCAAAATAGAAGGCGGAGGATTATCATCGTCAAAATATATCTCAGAATATGCAATATCTGATATAATATAGATTCCTTTTTCTTTGCAGAAATCCACAACCTTTTGATAAAATTCAAGACCTACAACTTCAGATGTCGGATTCCCCGGAAAATTCAGAACCAAAGCTACTGGCTTAGGAGAACAATTTTCTACCGCATCTTTAATTTGGTCAATTAACCCTTCTTCATTGATAAAATTAGGCAAAGACCAAACACTCGCACCAGCGATAATAAATCCATAAGTATGAATAGGATAGCCAGGGCAAGGAACCATCACCACATCTCCGGGCTTGGTTATTGCAGTTGCCAAACTTGCTAAACCCTCTTTAGATCCAAGAGTTACTATCGCTTCTTTTTCCGGATCAAGGTCAACACCAAAGCGCCTCTTATAATATTTAGCAAGAGCCTTTCTTAAACCGGGTATTCCTCTTGAGGTAGAATAACCATGTGTTCTGGGATTTTTTACAGTCTCAATCAATTTATCAATAATATGCTGTGGCGTAGGACTATCAGGATTTCCCATACCAAGATCAATAATATCTTCACCTTTTGCACGCGCTGCAGCTTTCATTTTATTAACTTCTGCAAATACATAGGGTGGTAATCTTTTTATCCTGTAAAATTCTTCTTCCATAATTACTCAACATTTATAAAAAATTACACTCATCGAAAAATCGATAAATACAACAAAGGCATTAACAATAAATGAAAATATTTAGCCAGAAAATCATAAAAAAACAATTATCAAATCAAGCAAAATTAATGCCGGCGCTCAGCATAACGTGATTTTTTCAAAAGACCATGACTTCTTTTTCTGCTATATGTTTTTACACGAGAAACCGGAATATATGGCACAGCCTCCTGAACAGCCTCATTACTTTCCAAAGAAACCACAGGCGGAGGAACAATAGTTGAAATCGTCTCCGTATTATAGCTTGCAGGCTCTGTTTTTGCTACAAGATCGTCTTTATTCTTTTCCACTACAACCTTAACCGCAGGAATATCATCTTCTTTTGCTGTAATCACCTCTTCCACTTTATTAGTTGCAACCGGTTGAATAACAGAAACGGTAGGAATTTCAGGGTTTTTATCTGCTTTTATAATAACATCATTCCTTTGCTCATTGGATACTGGTAATTTAGAAGGTAAAGATTCTATAGAAGGAACATCTTCATTATTTTTCTTAATTACGACAGGCTCTTTAGCAACAACAATATCTGTTTTTTTAGCTGTATCTTCTTTTTTTACTTCCTCTTTAATAGCACCTTCCTGTGATTCTTTATTATCAAAAACAATCTGCTGAGCATCATCTTTAAGGAACATATTTTCACTCAAAGCCCTTTGAATAAAGCTATCCAGACTTTCATCTTTTCCTCTTACAAAAGAATCTCCCTGATTCTCATTTTCTACTGGCCTTTGATAAACAACATTTTGCTTCTCAATGGATTTTTGGGCATCGACAATCTCTCCCATAGCCTCTTTTCTTAACTGCAATAATCTCTCCATTGCGGCTTTCTTTTCTTCAATTGAAGTTAGATTATCTGGCCTTGCAGGAATATCTGATAAATCAGCCTTATCGTTTTGCTCACTTACAGCATTAGATTTAGGTCTGTAATCATCCAGCGGAAACATTGTGCTACCAGAAGAAGTATGTGCCTGAGGAGAATAATCCTTCAAAGGAAACATGCTGGAGCCTTTTCTCTTTTTCTTAAGCATTTTTTCCATATCAACAGGGTCATATTTCTCAGAAATTTCTTCATCCAGTGAGACTTCCATAGCCATAGGCTCAAATTTTGTAATATATTTTCCTCTTGGATATGCTGCAAAAGGATCCTGACTATCTGGATAGCCTCCCGAAACTGGTGGATAACCAACACCTTGTTGTGGAGGGTTATTTCCAAAAGAAGGAATTGAGCCTCCTCCAGCAGAAGGATACGAAGGAATGGCAGGTGGATAAGGACTTTGACCTGCTTGAGGATATGCTCCGCCCATTGCTTCTCCCCCCATAGTAGGATAAGGTGCTTGCGGCGCTTGCTGAGGATACCCACCTGAATAACCTCCATTAAAGCCGCCTCCCCTTCCATATCTTGTTGGAGCAGACTTCCACTGCGGAATTACTGAATTATTTGCTTGCGGATTTGCTGCAGGACGGCGCCTATATTCTTGAGTAGAAGGAACCGGCTCATCCTGTTTAATTTCAGATTTAAAATATTTTTCACGAATTTTCTCACATCCAGGCAATAAACTTAAGGCCACGATTGCAACCACAAAAAAAGAAATTTCTCTGTTAAATTTATTCATCGCCAATATCCTTGATAAATATCAAAATAAAATTTCCGCAAACAAGCAGTGTATTTATACACAATATCATTACAGAGTACAACGCCAATTTAATATACATATTTTAGCTATGACAAATTGCCGTATGCATGATAGTTTATCTGAATTAATTTTAACATATAAGTGAATTTTAAATGAACAAGCCGCTGTTAAAAATCGAAAATTTATCTGTATCTTTTAAGACAGGAGCAGATAAAGTTGCAAATATAGTTAAAAATATTTCCTTTGATATATATAAAGGAAAAATGACTGCAATTGTTGGAGAAAGTGGCTCTGGAAAATCCATCAGCGCTCTATCAATTTTAAAATTACTACCATATCCACAGGCTTTTCATCCAAGTGGAAGTATAATTTATAATGATAAAGATATATTAAAAGCCAGTATAAATGAAATAAGACAGATTCGTGGCAATGAAATATCCATGATATTTCAGGAACCCATGACTGCTCTCAACCCTCTTCATACGATAGAAAAACAAATTACAGAAACTCTTCTATTGCATAAATCCATGAATTACAAAAACGCCAAAAAAAGATGCATTGAGTTGTTAGAGCAAGTTGAGCTAGGCAATTTAAAAGAACGCCTTAACGCATATCCACACCAATTATCAGGAGGTCAGCGCCAGAGGGTTATGATTGCAATGGCTCTTGCTAATGATCCCAAAATATTAATTGCCGATGAACCGACCACTGCTCTTGATGTGACAATACAAGATACAATATTAAAGCTCCTGAAAAAGCTACAAAAAGACCGCGATATGGCAGTTATATTAATCACTCATAACTTAAATATTGTAAAAAAAATATCTGATTATGTGTGCGTAATGAAGGATGGAAAAATAATCGAGCAAAATACCACTAAAAAAATATTTGCCAACCCATCTGATAAATACACAAAACATCTTATAAATTCTGAGCCAAAAGGAAAAGCCATAAAGCTTCCCAATAAATCCTCCATAATAATTCAGGGCAATAATATTAATGTTTCATTTACAACAAAATATAATTTTTTTGGTAAGCCAAAAGAGACTGTGCAAGCGGTTAAAAATGCATCTTTAGATTTAAGATCTGGCGAAACATTAGGCATTGTAGGAGAAAGCGGATCTGGAAAATCAACCCTTGCCTTTGCCTTATTAAGATTATTAAAATCCAGTGGAAAAATAAATTTCTACGGCACTGATATCAATAAAATATCAGGAAAGGTACTAAGGCCATTTCGCAAAGAAATGCAGATTGTTTTTCAGGATCCTTTTGCCAGCCTAAACCCTCGAATGACCATAGAGCAGCTGCTTAAAGAAGGGTTAAATATACATTATCCTGATCTTTCTAAAAAAGAATGTGACGATCGGATAAAGGATATATTAAAAGAAGTTAATTTAGACTCTGACATATCATCAAGATATCCTCATGAATTTAGCGGAGGACAACGCCAGAGAATTGCAATAGCACGCGCATTGATATTAAAACCAAAACTTATAATATTAGATGAACCAACATCCGCTCTTGATATTTCAATACAGGCTCAAATAATTGATCTTTTAAAAGATGTACAAAAGAAATATCAAATATCTTATATATTTATAAGCCACGACTTAAAGGTAATAAGAGCAATAAGTCATCGAATATTAGTAATGAAGAATGCACAAATAGTAGAAGAAGGCGACACTTCAGAAATATTCACCTCTCCAAAAACAGATTATACAAAAAGCCTTATTAAAGCCAGTTTTTAAAGGTATAATCTTATTTTACAGATTTTATCAGGATGCTTTTTCATATAAAGTATCCTTAACTTTAGTTGCCAATTGCTTCAAACTATACGGCTTTGAAAGGAAGTTAAAACTGCGCTCAGAACCATAGGTTTCAATAAAGGCATCTTCACCATATCCTGATATAAATACAACCTTAATATCAGGATATTTATCAGATATTTTTTCTATCATTGCAGGGCCGCCCATGCCCGGCATAATTACATCGGTTATTATCATATCTATCTTATTGCCTTCTTTTGCTATAACTTTTAACGCCTCTTCTGCAGATTCGGCCTCAAGCATTGTATATCCCTTATTCTTCAAGGCAGCCACGCTAAATGCCCTTACCGGCGCCTCATCTTCAACCAGCAATATAGTTCCTTTACCGGTTAAATCCCGCCCTTCAGCAGAGGTGGATTTCTCCTTTTTACTATCTTCTTTTTCCTCTTTTTCTTCTTCATATTGCTTTAAATATATACTAAAAGTACTGCCCTTACCTTCAGTACTGGATACATAAATATAGCCATCAGTCTGCTTAATTATTCCATAAACAGTTGAAAGGCCCAGACCTGTACCAGAACCGATTTCTTTGGTAGAGAAAAATGGCTCAAATATTTTTCCAACAACATCCTTTGGAATTCCACAGCCAGTATCAGATATTTCTATAAGAGCGTATTTTCCTTTTTCTATAACCTCTTCATCATCAGGAGCTATTGATTTTCTTGGCAATTTAAAATTATCATCAACAATAACATTTCTTGTTTCAATAGTAAGAACGCCACCTTCAGGCATTGCATCTCTTGCATTAACAGCTAAATTAATTATTACCTGCTCCAACTGCCCCTGATCTACTTTTATGCTTCCTAAATCTTTACCATGCTTCATATCAAATCTAATATTTTCACCTATAAGCCTTCCTATCAAATTTGATAAATCAGCCAGAACATCAACAATGGCAATGACTTTTGGTTGCAAAGTTTGCTTTCTTGAAAACGCCAATAATTGCCTAACTAGATTTGCAGCTCTATTGGCATTTTGCTTAATTTGCATTATATCGGCAAATGACTGATCCCCGGCCGGGTGTTTTAATAGCAATAGGTCACAGAAACCCATCATCGCTGTAAGTAAATTATTAAAGTCATGGGCTATACCGCCTGCCAGCTGACCAACAGCCTGCATTTTTTGGGAGTGAACAAATCTCATTTCAAGATTTTTCAGCTCAGTAGTATCAATCATATGACCGATAAGACAATCTTCTGAACCTTCTTTAACTTTGCTAAGATATAATGAGGCAGTATTTTTAGAGCCTTTAATTGTTATATCCACAGGCTTGTCTAATTTTATTTTATTAGCTGAAATATCATCAAATAGTTGACCTAACTGAAGACCATTTCCACCATCAATAAAGTTAAAAATATTAAAGCTCTTTTCATCATTAAATTCTTGCTCTGTAATTGACGCAAATGCCGAATTGTAACGTACTACATCTCCATTAACGTTGAATATAGCAGTAGCAATTGGAGAATTATTTAATAGATCTACAACATCTCCCTGCGCTATATATCTAACCTTCTCTTGCACGTAATCATCAGGAAGTAATATGGCATAACCCTCTTTATTATTATCAAAAGAAAACTGCCTTGCGAGCATTTTGCTTAACTTATTATTACAGTTTAAAGATATGACAAATGTATCTCCACCTTTTTTATCAGAAACAAAAAGACTTTCTTCGGACTGATCTGCCAATATATCTTTTATACTAAATGGAATTTTTCTATTTTTTCCAACTATGGATTTAAATACATCATTGCACGATATAACATCATTATTATTGTCTAGTTCATAATAGGCTATATTACTTTGCTCCAACCATGACAGACTATTGCTAAATTTAGCCTTTTCTATGGATAAACCTAAATATCCAGAAGGAATCTTAACATCACATCCAGAAACAACCGCATTGCTTTTAGAATCAATATCATCAATAAATATAGGAAATAATTTTAGGCTGTATAATTCTTTATTTTGCTTACTAACAAGATCTATATTTATCTGATTTCCTAAATTAACCGCTTCTTGTATTTTATTAATAGCTGTTTTATTTGTAAGATAATTGCTTTCAATAAATTTCAATAAATTTTTATCTTTAAATTTTTGAACTTTAATATCTTTAGAATATGTTTCTTCAATAACACCACCGCCATTAATTATAGCTATAACATTTGAACTACTAAGTAATATCTGCCTGTAAAGAACAGCCTTGTTTTTTACAACCCTTATAGATTTGTTATATTGCACACGATAAAAGAACACATCAGCAATAATAATTATCGCAAATAAACCGCAGGCAAACAAAAATAATTCACTATCGTAAATAAATCCAAATGGAGAAAAAAAGAATAAAACACAAAATGCGAGCAAGTATAATATGCCAGACTTAAGGTTACGCTCCTGCGATATATATAAATCCCCTGACTTCAATATATTCACCTATTAATTGCTATTACAATAACTTAAGTAACTAGAATGCCATTATTTATCATTACTCGCAAGCCCTGTAATGGTCAATATATCAAAATTTGCAATTATTTTTCCTACATCTTTATCTGATTTATTACAATAATGCCTGTCAATATCTTCAATTACATCTTTAGACAGATAATTGCACCCCCTTGCAAGCGCATTACTTTGCCCCATATTTTTTATATCTTTTAACAAATCAATTGCCGAAGAATATTCAACGGCTATCGTTTCACAATCAGATACAGGAAGATCAAAACCCGTTCTTTGCAATAACCCACCCAGAGTTTTAATATCAATTGACGGAGATATACGCGCAGCAATGTTTTTATTATTTGCCTCTTCAGCCTTTATTAAAGCTATTCTTAATTCTTCAAGGTTATTTTCACCAAAAATATTAGCTATAAAAACACCATCTGGCTTAAGCATTTTTCTTATTTGCATAAAAGTACCGGGCAAATCATTTACCCAATGTAAAACCAGATTACTAACTATAAGGTCAAAGCTATTTGGCGCAAATGGCAAATTCTCTTCATCTGCAACAACAGAATTACCGCCAGCCTTAACAGCCATATTTTGCGATAAATCCATTTGTATTAAAGTGCCAAACTTATTATCACCCTTTATATTTTGACCGAAATATCCTGTGTGACAGCCAATATCCAGAACCCGGTCAAATTTTCTATCCATATCATTTAGCCTATCCAAAAGCCGATCAACAACCTCTTTATAAAGAAAATCATTAGCCTCAAAATTTTTTGCAGCACGATTTCTATGCATCTTAACTAATCTGCGATTAAAAATAATCGGAGGATTGCTCATTATTAAATATCCTTTATAGTGATGGGATGTTTACAAAAACCACTAAAGCAGCAAAATCAATCATTAATAATGTGGTAAATATAATTTATCCACCTCAATGTTTTTCCTGCAATGTATCTATATACGAACATGGGCATTTATGTCCAGAATGTTGGGAATCTATTCAATTTGTTCGCCCTCCATACTGTCAAAAATGTAGCTTTCCTTTTGAATATTCAATAGAAGGCGAAAATCTTTGTGCAGAATGCATAAAATCACCACCAGCATTTAATAAGGCTCGTTGTGCATTTTTATATGATGATAATAGTCGCAAGATAGTAACAAGTTTTAAATTTGGCGATAAAACCCATAGCCATATGACTCTGGCAAAAATGATGATATCATCGGCTACTGATTTACTAAAAGAAGTTGACATAATAGTTCCTGTTCCTCTTCACCGCTTACGCCTTTTAAAAAGAAAATATAACCAATCTGCCATATTGGCACATTCAATATCTAAATATACTGATATAGCAGTTGTTCCTGACTTATTGATTAGAAATCGTAACACACCTCCTCAGTCTGGACTTACTCAAAGACAGCGCCATAAAAATATGAAAAATGCGTTTTCAGTAAGGGAAAAATATCATCAATTTATTGATGAAAAGAAAGTTATGTTAATTGATGATGTAATGACAACCGGAGCAACTATCGAAGCATGTACCAAGGCACTATTTAAATCTGGCGCTGCTGAAGTATATGTATTAACTCTTGCAAGAAGATTTCTAAATCAGAAGGATTAATAATGTTGAAAGTTAGCTGTATACAAATAAACAGCCAAAATAATATGGCACAAAATATTGATAAAATATGCTCATATATAAAGGAAGCCGCAAAAAATGGTGCAGAATTTATAACTCTTCCTGAAAATGCAGCTCTTATGCCAGCAAATGAAGAAGAGTCAATAAAAGCTGCCATTTCAATGGAAGATCACCCTGCATTATCAGCCTTTAAAAGTGCAGCAAAAGATTTAAATATATGGCTATTAGTTGGCTCAATTGCCGTCAAACATGAAAATAGTAATAAGATGGCCAATCGCAGTTTTTTAATTAGCCCTAAAGGAGAAGTTGCTGCATATTACGATAAAATACATCTTTTTGATGTTGATATAGAAAATGGTGAATCCCATAAGGAATCATCACGCTATGAGGCAGGAGAAAAAGCCGTTATAGCAAAACTTCCTTTTGCAAATATTGGAATGACTATTTGCTATGACTTAAGATTTCCGCATTTATACAGAGATCTTGCCAAAAAAGGTGCAAACATAATTTGCGTACCTGCAGCATTTACTAAAAAAACAGGAGAGGCCCACTGGCATACATTATTAAAGGCAAGAGCTATAGAAACCGGATGCTTCATAATAGCACCAGCTCAAACCGGAACACATCCGGCAAATAGAAAAACATTTGGCCATTCCCTGATAATTGATCCATGGGGAAAAATAATATCAGAAGCTGGAACTGGCGAAGAAATAATCTATGCCCAAATTGATCTGAAAATGGTAGAAAAAATACGCAAACAACTACCAACTATAAATCATGATCGTAAATATAAAATAATCAATTTATGAAATAAGTTGAAGGCCAACTTTTCCTTTGTCTTTTTCATCTTCTTTTTGCTCAAATATTCTTTTACTAAAATTAGTATCTTTAATTACATAAAAAGCAGGATAATCAGGGTCCCCCCCACTCAAATCTCTTGGGATTTTAATCTCACCAGAAGCAAATTGTGACAAGGCCTCATCATCAACAGATAAATCTTGATTAATTTCCTCCGAAAGTCCTACCAAAGCACCTAAATAGGCAAAACCACCCTCAATTGCTTCAATCGGCTTTGCCATAAAAAACCCTGGTAAAGGCAATGAAGGAAGAGCAACATTTCTCCACTCTTCTCCTTTATCTCCTTGCAATACATAGCCTTGCAAAATTGGCAAAGTATATAAATATCCACCTTTCTTTTGTGAAAATAATATCGCAGCCTCAGGAAGCAATGTAGTGGAAACCGGCCCCCTAACTACACTACCGTTTATATAAGCACGGCCACCATTAGGAGAAAATCCACCAGCTTCGATAATTTCTTCAGGACTTCTCGAGTCAAAACGATAAGTAAGTCCATTCACCTGTGACTGTTGATGCTCAGGATAGTGCTCCGCCATACTATCGGCCATAGCTAAACCATCTTCAACTACCTTTTGGAGTGCATTTTCAGTAGGATATTTTCCAATATCAGTCATTCCTCCAACTAACGAACCAAGCAAAGAAGAGCCTGCAACAATTCCTTCCTTTACAGGCTGTAAAAGACCAACAGAAGATAATTTAGAAACACTCATAATAATACCCCATTTATAAAATAATTATAGAATTTTTATAAATGACAATATTTACAATAATATTTCAAAATCTATCTGGAAAAAGGATCCTTGACTAATATTGTATCTTCTCTTTCAGGAGATGTAGAAAGAATAGCAACAGGAACTTCGATCAACTCCTCAATTCTCCTCACATATTTAACTGCATTTGCAGGCAAATCCTTAAATGATCTGGCTCCATATGTTGTTTCAGACCAACCGTCAATTTCTTCATAAACCGCCTCAACCTCATCTTGCGTATCAATTGATGATGGAAGATAATCTAATATTTGACCTTTATGCTTATAGCCAACACATATTTTTAACTTCTCCAGACCATCAAGAACATCAAGCTTTGTAAGTGCTATGCCACTAATACCAGAAATAGCCGCTGACTGTCTTACAAGAACAGCATCAAACCAGCCGCAACGACGCTGACGACCTGTTACTGTTCCAAATTCATGGCCACGTTCTCCAAGAGTTTGACCAATCTCATTATCCTGTTCTGTTGGAAATGGCCCGCTACCCACACGAGTAGTATATGCTTTAGTAATCCCTAAAACATAACCTAGATTACCTACTCCCACACCTGAACCATTAAAGGCTTGCCCTGCAACAGTCGAAGAAGAAGTAACATAAGGATAAGTTCCATGATCTATGTCCAGCAATACTCCTTGCGCACCTTCAAATAATATGCGCTTACCTTCTTTATTCAATTGGTCTAAAATTTGCCATACAGGTTTTGCAAAAGGTAATATTTTAGGAGCTATATCAAGTAGCTCCTTCATTATATCATCTTTTGCAACTTCTTCTGCGCCAAATCCGCGTCTCAGCGCATTATGATGCTCAAGAAGAGCGTCAACGCGCTTTGATAGCAGATCTTCATTGGCAAGATCACATAATCTTATAGCACGCCTTCCAACTTTATCTTCATATGCAGGGCCAATACCACGACCCGTTGTGCCTATCTTGCTTTTACCGCGTTTTTCTTCTGACATTTGATCTATTTGTCTGTGCAAGCTCAGAATTAAAGGGACATTCTCAGCAATAATTAAATTATTATCTGATATCTCAACACCATTTGCTGATACTTTTTTAATTTCATCCATCAACGCATAAGGATCAACTACAACACCATTACCAATAACGGATAATTTACCTTTACGAACTATTCCTGAAGGCAGCAAACTTAATTTATGAACAACACCATCAATGACTAAAGTATGGCCAGCATTATGACCTCCCTGGAACCTGACCACCACATCTGCACGATTTGATAGCCAGTCAACGATTTTTCCTTTGCCCTCGTCACCCCATTGAGAACCAATAACTGCAACATTGGTCATAATAAATACCCTTTAAATTTTTCAAGTGACGGCGAAACTAATAAAATTTTTGCTACCAATCAAGTAATCATTCAATTATCTTTGCCATTATTTATATTATATGCTAGCTATGTCTGATTATAATCAATATGTTGTGTGTATAAATATCAGGTTCACAATATGGACGATCATCAAATAGAACGAACTGCCCGCATAATGGTGGGCAAATACGAAAAGAAGGCTCTAACCAAGGCAGTAGAGGCTGCCAAATATTATCTTGAAAACAGGTCCGATGACGATACCTATCGCTGGATAAAAATTTCATATGCAATTAAAGCCATATTAGAAAAAGAAACAGAAAAAGCCTAAAAAATTTAATCCAACTTACCTATTGCCTTTTAGCCGGTATTCCAAAATCAATTTTTGGAACCAGATCATATTCTTGTTCCCAACAAAGCTGGTTACAAACGGCTGCTCTTTCAAGGTATTTATTTTTTTCGTTCTCCAAAGCGCCATATTTATTATAACAACCATGCATACATTTCAGACATTCTTTCTCACGCTTACAAGTGCTACACTCCGCGCTATCATTACATCTATCATCATAACTATCATAACTTCTTTCGAGAATTTCCTGCGCCTTCTTTCTGGCTTTCTCAAATTTTTGATGCTGATATTGGCTATATAAGAGCCATGAAACTATAGCAATTATAAGTGCTACACCAGAAGATATTATAATAAGAAAGCGTTTAAGCTCATTCTTTTGCACATCTTCTCTTCTTTTACGACTAGACATTCACCCCCCAAATCCCTACCGTTAATAATCCCATTATATCTTTTTTATAAACATCAAGGCAAGAAAAGATTTAAACAGTTATGTAATTCGAGAATTTTCATTTTTATTTATGC
>JAOIVE010000027.1 GCA_028223895.1 Rickettsiales bacterium | reverse complement strand
CAGAATATATAAAGCCAAACATTCCTATTGCTGCAGGGATAGCAGAGACTAGTAACATAATAATAGAGTATATAAATATCTGTTTTAGAGTCTCATCTTGTCCCTTAACAACAGGAAGCATTGGAATCCCCGCATTAGCATAATCTTTGCAACGATACAAAGAAAGAGCCCAA
The DNA here is from genome assembly GCA_028223895.1 of Rickettsiales bacterium. Lineage (GTDB taxonomy): Bacteria > Pseudomonadota > Alphaproteobacteria > Rickettsiales > UBA6187 > JAOIVE01. The sequence goes on along the minus strand of JAOIVE010000027.1, from coordinate 16,510 downwards.
AAATGTGGAGGAGTCCAGGCAAATATAATCGCAAATAACAAAAATGATTCCAAAGAAACATCACCCGTTACCGCAGACCAGCCAATCATAGGAGGAAAAGCACCAGCAGCACCGCCAATAACTATATTTTGCACGGTTCTGGTTTTCAGCCATATAGTATATATGAATACATAAAATAATATTGCGACAGTCAAAATGGCAGCTGAAGTCAAATTAACAATAGTCGCCATTAAAATTACACTCAAAATGGCTACTATCACCGCAAACTCAATTGCACTATCTGCGCTAACAATACCTGCAGGCAAAACTCTCCTTTTGGTACGCTCCATAAGCGCGTCACTTTCACGCTCATACCACATATTTACAGCGCCGGATGCCCCTGAACCCAAGGCTATACAAAATATTGCAACAATTGCAATAAATGGATGAATAGTGCCAGGCGCAACCATTAAACCGACAAGTCCTGTAAAAACAACAAGGCTCATCACTCGCGGCTTTAATAGTGAAATATAATCTCTAACTGACGGCTCAGCAGAAAAATCTTTTAAACCGTCAATAATATGGCTCGTACCCAAAACTATTCTCTTACTTTATCTTAGGAATATTATCAAAACTGTGGAAATTAGGCGGAGATGGCAAAGTCCACTCAAGAGTATTTGCAAATTCTCCCCAAGGGTTATTTGGACATTTTTTACCAAATTTCAAAGTATGTATACAAACATATACAAAGAAAAGAGCAGCAAAAAATGATATATAAGAACCTATTGAAGAAATATAATTCCAACCAGCAAAAGCATCCGGATAATCAGGAATACGACGCGGCATACCTGCAAGACCAAGGAAATGCTGCGGGAAGAAAGTTAAATTAACACCAATGAAAGTTATCCAAAAATGTATACGCCCCAAAGTTTCATTATACTGACGACCACTCATTTTACCAATCCAGTAATAGAAAGCCGCATATGCAGCAAAAAGAGCACCCAAAGACATAGTATAATGAAAGTGAGCAACGATAAAATATGTATCATGGAAAATTCTTGCCATTCCTGCATTAGCCAATATAACGCCGGTAACTCCACCAAGAGTGAATAAGAATATAACACCTATAGCAAATAACATAGGTGTATCAAATTTTATTGAACCACCCCACATAGTAGCAATCCAGCTAAATATTTTTACACCGGTAGGAACTGCAATTACCATCGTAGCCAATGTAAAATAAGCAAGAGTATTAACACTCATACCAACAGTAAACATGTGGTGAGCCCAAACTATAAAGCCCAAAACACCAATACTTGACATCGCATAAGCCATTCCTAAATAACCAAAAACAGGCTTACGAGAGAATGTTGAAATAACATGACTGATAATTCCAAAACCTGGTATTATTATAATATAAACCTCAGGATGGCCAAAAAACCAGAATAGATGCTGATAGAAAACAGGATCACCACCGCCTGCAGGATCAAAGAAACTAGTACCAAAATTTCTGTCTGTTAAAAGCATAGTTATCGCACCTGCTAAAACAGGCATAGCCAAAAGAAGTAATATAGCTGTCAACATACAAGCCCATACAAATAAAGGCATCTTGTGAATTGTCATACCAGGAGCGCGCATATTGAATATAGTTACAATAAAATTAACCGCACCTAAAACCGAAGAAGCTCCAGCCAGATGAAGACTAAAAATACCCATATCAACAGCCATGCCAGGATGATATAAAGAAGTAGAAAGAGGAGGATATACAGTCCAACCAGTTCCTACACCACTACCAACTAAAGTTGAAGCAGCAAGCAATATTAAAGCCACCGCAAGCAACCAGAAACTAATATTATTAAGTCTTGGGAATGCCATATCAGGCGCACCAATCATCAAAGGCACAAACCAGTTACCAAACCCACCCATAAGAGCAGGCATAATCATAAAGAATACCATTATAAAGGCATGGCCAGTCAATAAAACATTATATAGCTGATGATCGCCGCCTAAAACCTGAAGACCCGGCTCCGCTAGCTCCATACGCATCATTACTGAAAATAGTCCACCAACTAAACCACCGGCTACAGAAAGGAACAAATATAAAGTTCCTATATCCTTGTGATTTGTTGAAAACAACCAACGCTTTATACCTTTTGGAGCTGCATGATCCGCACTCATATTACACTCACCTATAATAAATTTAACGCAAAAACAATTTTAAAAACAATCTTACGACTGCTCAGATTTCTTTTTTTCCACCCACTTCTTAAAGTCTTCCTCAGAAACGGCTTCAACTGCTATTGGCATAAAACCATGACCAACACCACATAACTCAGAGCATTGACCATAATATATACCAGGCTTTTCAATCCTCACCCAGGTTTCATTAAGTCTACCTGGCACGGCATCCATTCTCACACCTAAAGCAGGAATGGCCCACGCATGGATTACATCTGCCGCAGTGAGCTGAATTCTTATATTTTTTCCAATCGGAAGAACAACTTTATTATCAACCGATAAAAGGCGAATATCACCTTCTTTTAACTCATCTTCTTGCAGCAAATTACTATCAAAAGATATATTACCGTGATCCGGATATTGATATCCCCAATACCACTGATAGCCAATAACCTTCAAATTCATATCAACTTCTTCGGTCTTATCTACGAAATATAAAACCCTCATTGAAGGAATAGCTATCGCAATAAGTATTAAAACAGGAACAACAGTCCATATAATCTCTATTAAAACATTATGAGTTGTCTTACTCGGAACAGGATTCGCTTTCCTGTTAAAACGAATACAAACATAAGCCAGAAGGACAAATACAAACAAGGTTATAGCTATAGCAATAAACTCAAGCTCCAGATAGAAATCCGTAAGTTTGGTCATCATAGGAGATGCAGATTCCTGTAACCCGGTTTGCCATGGTAATGGGAAATCAGCAAATGCAGCGCTTGCAAAAACAGTGCATAAAACGCCGATAAAAAAGAACATTTTTTTCACACCTATTCCTTCTTCTAAGTAATTTTTAAATATGCTTAACCGCTGCTTATAATAGAATTTATTTTTAAAGTAAAGTAGCTTTAATCTATTTGCTTTTTATTTGCTTTTGCAATAAACATTCAGACTCACTTAAATGCTACATATATAATAAAATATCTTGGAATTTACTATGATTGAACAGTTAGACGATCTATTTTTCACCTCAACAGAAACCAATAAAAATAAAGTTATATCGACTATATCTGATGCATTAGGACAAATGGATGACGGCGAACTTTTCATGGAATATAACCAGTCAGAAGTTTTTTCTTTTGATGATGGAGTGCTAAAAAACGCTAACTATAATACAAATTACGGCTTTGGCTTGAGATCTGTTTTAGGAGAAGCTACCGCCTATGCTCATTCCTCAGAAATTTCTCATAAGGCAATAAAATCAGCAGCAGATGCTGTAAAAGCTATAAAACATGGCAATTGCGCAAAAGCAAATCTTGCAGAAAGCCCCACCATAGCCACAAACAGGCTTTACTCAAATATAAATCCTCTTGATGAAATACCATTTGCAAGAAAAACTAAATTACTACAGGAAATAGATTCGTATCTTCGCAAGAAAGAACCTTTGGTAAAACAGGTTTCAACTTCTTTATCAGGAGAATGGCAGGCGGTACAAATAATACGCTGTGACGGGCAATCAATTTATGACATAAGGCCACTTGTAAGATTAAATATATCAGTGGTGGTTGAAAAAAACGGCAGGATGGAAAGAGGATCATTTGGCACTGGCGGAAGACAATCATATGAAAAATATATAGAAACTTCAGCCTGGAAGAAAAATGCTGATGAAGCACTTAGACAGGCATTAGTAAATTTAGAGTCAATACCAGCTCCTGCCGGGCAAATGCAGGTTATATTAGGTAATGGCTGGCCGGGAATATTACTACATGAAGCTATAGGACATGGATTGGAAGGAGATTTTAATCGCAAAAAAACTTCTGCATTTTCCGAATTAATGGGAAAAAGAGTTGCCACAAAAGGAGTAACCGTAATAGATGATGGAACAATAGCAGACAGAAGAGGCTCCATAACAGTTGATGATGAAGGAACGCCTTCACAAAAAACCGTCCTTATAGAAGATGGCATATTAACTGGATATATGAATGATAGGCTAAATGGAAGACTGATGGGAAGTGGTTCAACCGGCAATGGGCGCAGGGAAAGCTATGCGTCACAGCCAATTCCCAGAATGACTAACACCTATATGCTTTCTGGCAATAACGACCCTGAAGATATAATAAAATCAGTTAAAAATGGTATATATGCGGTAAGTTTTGGCGGCGGGCAGGTTGATATAACTTCTGGAAAATTTGTATTTTCTGCATCTGAAGCTTATATGGTAGAAGATGGAAAAATTACAGCGCCAGTAAAAGGAGCAACATTAGTTGGCAACGGACCTGATGTTCTTACAAAAATAAAAATGATCGGCAATGATATGGCGCTTGATCCGGGTATTGGAACATGTGGCAAAGCAGGACAAGGCGTTCCTGTTGGAGTTGGCCAGCCTACAATGCTGATTGAAGGCCTGACAGTTGGTGGAACTGAAGCTGGATAATATTTTACGCAAATAAATCAATATAATAAGGCCTGCTTAGGTAAAAAGTAAGGCCTTATTATTACATTGCAATTGACTTTTCTTCCTTTGAACTTCTTACTCTTAGAGCAAAAGGTGAAATTGCCAGATCCAGGTGAGGAAATCTATTTTCAGCCTCCTTTTTTGCGCATCTTATTCTATGATTTTCTAAAAAAGATTCTGTTAATTTAGATTCCGAACAATGCTCCTTATAATCAGGACATATTTTTTCTGAGAGATTATAAAGTAAACTATCCTCTGATATAAATACGCCCTGCAAACCAGGATTATTAGTAAATTCCAGCCTTCTTATTGTATCAGAAGATAATTTTAATTTTTCTGCAATATCAGAATTTTTAAATAATGTTCTTAAACGCTCAAAACATTCTTTCACGTAAAAAGAGCAACTTTCTGAATCAACTATAACGGCCTTACTACCCAAAACATTGCCATTTAAAGACGTAATAAATCTGAAAGAAAAGTCCTTAACAGCATCTTCTTTTCCTGATACACAATCTACAATTGATTGCAAATTTAGCAAAACCGAATTTTCAGAAGAAACAATTAACCCAATTCGACCATCCTTTGTTTGTTTCTCTATAATCTCAGAATTTACCAAAACAAACTCAGCATTTTCAAGAGAAGAAATAACCTTAGATCTTCCAAATTTATCGGAACTAATATAGGACTCAACAGCAAGGCCCTCCAGAAGATCACGCACATACACTTGCCTATCAGGAATAAATTTTTTTACTACCAAATCAAAAACTCCCCTACTTCTAAGATAAGATTTCACACCATCTTCATCCATACTGAGCAGATCTTCTGCCTCTTTAGCACAATATTTTTCAATTTCTTTACTGCTATGCCTAGACTCAACCTCAACATATTGCGAGCTTTCTTCATCATAAGGTATTTCATCAATGCTATAATCTTCCTCTAAAGTTTGTGCATTTGCTCCAAAACCATGCAAAGCCCATTCTGTAGCCTTCAATGCAATTTCAGATGTGGCATAAATAATAAGCGCATCAACTGCTGCACTCACTATACCGCTATTATCACCTATATAATAACCAAATCCCTGACCCACAAATTCAGTAAATCCATTTCTACTCATTATCAATAACCCATTAATTGCATACTAACAAAGCACCAGAACACTATATAATTATTACATATTTATTTCAGCAAAAGAATTTAAACCAACCCCAAATCACTTGACTATATTTAAAATAGGGTCTATAAAGCCCGTCCGCTGAGTTTTTTTAGCGATAATATATATTTGTATTTAAGGGAGTTTTCAACGTGAAACGTACTTTCCAACCTAGCAATTTAGTTCGCAAACGCCGTCATGGTTTTCGCTCTCGCATGAAAACTGTTGGTGGAAGAAAAGTTATTAACGCTCGCAGAGCTAAAGGGCGCAAGCGTCTTTCTGCATAAGAAGGATAGGCATATGCGTATTACGCCTATTGTCAAAAGATCAATTTTTGTAGATTTGTCTAAAACCGGGATTAAGGCATCTTCTAAGGGTCTGATTTTGCAGACTAAGCCTAATGATCTAGCTGAAGATAGCGTCCATAGAGGAATAAGATTAGGCATAACTGTTACTAAAAAACTTGGCAATGCAGTAACTCGCAACAGAATAAAGCGTCGCTTAAGGGCATTAGCAGCTGATATCCTATCAAAATATACTGCCCCTTCACATGACTATGTTCTTATCGGCAGACATAATACATTTGCAAGAGATTATTCTCTGCTTGAAAAAGACTTAAAATATGCCTTACACACTACAAAAACATATGTTGAACCTGGTAAGATTAACAGATCCGCTTTAGGGGAATAAAAATGCCTTACAATAAAAACCTGATTACTGCAGTAGTTTTATCAATAATAGTACTTGTAACCTGGCAATATTTCTATGTAAACCCACGCGTTGAAGAAGCACAAAGAATTGCCAGACTTAAGCAGATAGCTCAGCAAAACGAGGCAAAATATTCAAAAAACAATCAAATCCCTACAGAATCTTCTGATAATTCGGAAAATTTAATAGATGACAACAGAACTCTAACCAGAGAAGAGGCTGTAAAGTCACCTGGGCGTATAAAAATAAGAAGCGATAGGCTACATGGCTCTATTTCACTAACTGGCGCAAGAATTGATGACATAACTCTTGCTGAATATAAAACATCTCTAGAAAAAGATGCAAATGAAGTTGTATTACTTTCCCCATCTAAGACTAAACAAGTATATTTTGCTGAATTTGGCTGGATTTCTCCGAACAGCAATACGCCTATGCCAAATGCAGATACTGTCTGGTATACTGAACAAACTACACTAACTCCCAATAATCAGGTTACTTTGAAATGGGATAATAATGATGGGCTAAAGTTCTATATTACGATATCAATGGACGATCAATATATGTTCAAGATAAAACGTGGTGTTGTAAATTATGGCAATAGAAACGTAAAAATATCATCATATGGCCTTATAAATCGTGCTCGCAACATAGATAAACATTCATATTTTATATTGCATGAAGGTGCTCTTGGAGTGCTTGATGGAATTCTTCATGAAGAACGTTTTGATGATTTAATTGAAACTAAAAAAGTCAGCTTTAAAGATTCAAAAGGCTGGATTGGCCTTACTGACAAATACTGGCTTACTTCACTAATACCAGATCAATCAGATAGTTTTGATACAAATTTCAAATATTACAACCGCAAAAACCAAAATCGCTATCAGGTTGATTATCTTGGCCAGTCTGTTGATTTAGCACCAAATTCTGATGTCAGCACAACAGATCACTTATTTGCCGGAGCAAAAAAAGTGGGCTTACTTGATAAATATGGCAAAGATCTTAACATTGAATTATTTGACCGCGCCGTTGATTTTGGATGGTTATATTTCATTACAAAGCCAATTTTCAAACTTTTGACTTATTATAATAGTTTACTGGCAAATTTTGGTCTTGCGATACTTTTACTAACCGTAACTTTAAAAATATTACTATTTCCTCTGGCAAACAAATCCTACATCAGCATGCATAAAATGAAAAAACTGCAGCCTAAATTGATGGAAATAAAAGAAAAATATACAAATGATAAAGCTCAGATGAATAAAGAAGTTATGGAGCTTTATAAAAGAGAAAGTGTCAATCCACTAGCTGGATGTTTACCAATATTGCTCCAAATACCTGTTTTCTTTGCACTTTATAAAGTTCTATTTGTAACAATAGAAATGCGACATGCACCTTTCTTTGGCTGGATAAAAGACCTTTCAGCACCTGACCCAACAAGTATTTTCAACTTATTTGGATTACTGCCTTTTGATCCTCCAAGCTTCCTTATCGTTGGAGTATGGCCTATTCTTATGGGAATAACTATGTACTTACAGCAAAAAATGAATCCAGCGCCTACTGATCCAACTCAGGCAATGGTTATGAAAGCTTTACCTTTTGTGTTTGTATTTTTATTTGCAAGCTTCCCTGCAGGTTTAGTTATTTACTGGGCTTGGAATAATACTTTATCAATATTGCAGCAATGGGTGATTACACGCAATATTCCAGAAAAGCATAAATAGGCAGAATCTGTGATTATAGAACAAGATCAATATGATGCCAAAGAGATAGAATATGGCAAATGGTTGTTTTCCGGCCCTTGTGACTTTAAGCTGGGAATCACTACCATTGACCAATTACAACAATCTGATTTTCCGGAAATAGCATTTGCCGGACTCTCTAATGTTGGAAAATCCAGTCTTGTAAATGCTTTAACTGGTAGAAAAACTCTGGCTAAAACATCAAGTACACCAGGGCGTACAAAGCAGCTAAACTTTTTCTTATTACGTGAAAACTTAATGATTGTTGATCTTCCCGGATATGGATATGCAAAAGCCAGTAAGAAGGATATAAAAGTCTGGACAGATCTTACTATAGATTATTTAAAAGGCCGCCCAAATCTTAAAAGAGTCTGCCTGCTAATAGATTCTCGCAGGCATGTAAAAGAAAATGACCATAAAGTTATGGATATATTGGATGATGCTGCGGTTCCATATCAGATAATACTTACAAAATGTGACAAAAGTAAAAAAGATGATGTCGATAAAATTATTTCTGATATAAAGGTTGCTGCTATGCGACATACAGCATTACACCCAAATATTATTATTACAAGCAGCCGAGATGCAAGTGGGATTAACTTATTAAGAGCCGAGCTGGCAAATTTAAGCAAGAGAGATTGATATTATGACAGAGTCAAACTTCACTAATGAAGAATTATTTAAAGAAGCAAATGTTCTTGCCGAAGCTTTGCCTTATATGAGGCAATTTGCCGGTGAAACTTTTGTAATAAAATTTGGCGGAAGCGCTATGGGCAATCCTGAGCTTGCAAAAAGTTTCGCCAGAGACATTGTAATGCTAAAGCAAGTTGGAATTAACCCGATAGTCGTCCATGGTGGCGGCCCACAAATTAGCAGAATGCTTGATAAGTTAAAAATTCAGAGCTCATTTGTTGATGGTCTTAGAGTTACAGATCAGGCGACCGTTGAAATAGTTGAGATGGTTTTATGCGGATCTATCAATAAGCAAATAGTTATGGATATTAACGAGGCCGGAGGCTTGGCTGTTGGTTTATCAGGAAAAGATGCTGATTTGATTTCTGCAAGAAAACTTCGTCGCACAAAAAGCGATCCTGATTCTAATATTGAGCAAATTCTTGATTTAGGGTTTGTAGGTGAGCCTGTAGATATAAACCCTGAGGTGCTTGTTGTATTTGAAGAATCAGATATAACGCCGGTTATTGCACCTATTGGTCGCGGTGAAAACGGCGAGACTTTTAATATTAATGCCGATAGCGCAGCTGGAGTGATTGCAAGTGCTCTTGGCGCAAGTAAATTGATAATGCTAACTGATGTTCCAGGAATTTTAGATAAAGAAAATCGCCTTATTAGCCAATTAACAATGAGCGCAGCTCACAAACTAATAAGAAATGGAACCATTACAGGTGGAATGATTCCAAAGGTTGAAACATGTCTGGACGCACTTAATAACCATACGGAAGCGGCTCACATACTTGACGGACGAGTTCCACATGTATTATTGCTTGAAATATTCACCAAGCATGGAACTGGTTCTATGATTTTGCCTGGTTAATGAATTTTTATAAATAAAAGGCTACTTTTTTCATATTCTTTTAAGCAGCCTTATATTTAAACGATTATTTAAGTCTAGCCTGCCAGCAATTCGTCCAGCTTGCCCTGACTATCAAGCGCATATAAGTCATCAGAACCGCCAACATGATAATCGCCAATATAGATTTGCGGTACGGTACGCGCACCATTTGTGCGCTCCATAAGTTTCTGGCGCTCTTGAGGATTTGTAACATCAACCTCAGTATATTTAACATTTTTCTTATCCAGCAACATTTTTGCTCTTACGCAATATGGACAAACTTTAGTAGAGTAAATCGTAACCTCGGCCATAATATCTCCCATCTCTTGTTTAATTATTGATTATGTATATTATTGATCGTTTGTTTATAATCAAGAGAATATAGTGAATAAGCCATTTAAGATAGAATCACCTTATAAGCCAGCTGGCGATCAGCCAGATGCAATAAAAAAGCTGGTTTCCGGCATAAAAGAAAATCAACAGGATCAGGTTTTGCTGGGCGTTACGGGTTCTGGAAAAACTTTCACTATGGCAAATATCATTGAACAAACGCAGCGCCCTGCAATTATAATGGCGCATAATAAAACATTAGCCGCGCAATTATACTCTGAGATGAAAGAGTTTTTTCCAAATAATGCTGTTGAATATTTTGTCTCATATTACGATTATTACCAACCAGAGGCTTATATTCCTAAAAATGACGTATTTATCGAAAAAGACTCATCAATAAATGAACAGATTGACCTGCTAAGACACAGCGCAACAAGAAGTATGGTAGAGCGTAAAGACGTTATTGTAGTTGCTTCAGTATCTTGTATTTATGGATTGGGATCTCCTGAATGGTATTTAAAAATGGTAATACCTCTGAAAAAGGGAGAAAAGGTAAACCAGCAAAATCTTATAAAGCAGCTGATTGAACTTTCATATGATCGAAAAGATATGGACTTTGTGCGCGGCTCTTTCCGTGTACGCGGGGATATATTGGATATATTTCCTTCGCATTACGAAAATTGCGCATGGAGATTATCTTTTTTTGGCAATGAGATCGAAGAAATTCGTCAATTTTATCCAATAACCAATGAGCGCGCGGAATATCTCGATGAGATAACTATATTTCCCAATAACCATTATGTAACGCCAAGACCTACAATTATGCAGTCTATGGTGCAGATTAAAAAAGATCTAAAAGAGCGCATTGCGCAACTTGATAAGTTAGATAAAATAGTTGAATCTCGCAGACTTTCTCAGCGCACCCAGTTTGATTTAGAAATGATGCAGGAAACTGGTTCTTGCAAAGGTATAGAAAATTATTCACGATATTTATCAGGCCGCAAAGAAGGAGAGCCGCCACCTACCCTATTTGAATATTTGCCAAAAGATGCATTATTATTTGTAGATGAAAGCCACGTTACAGTTTCGCAAATTGGAGCTATGTTTAAAGGTGACAGATCACGTAAAGACACATTAGTTGAGCATGGATTCAGACTACCGGCAGCTCGCGATAACCGTCCTTTAAAATTTGAAGAATGGAATGCAATGCGCCCGCAAACTATTTTTGTATCTGCAACTCCCGGCGATTATGAACTTCAACTAACTGAAGGAGAGTTTGTAGAACAATTAATTCGCCCGACAGGTCTGGTCGACCCTATATGTATTATTCGCCCGGTTGAAACACAAGTTGATGATTTAATAAAGGAATGTAAACTCACTGCCGAAAAAGATTTGCGTGTTATGGTCACGACATTAACCAAGCGTATGGCCGAAGATTTGAGTGAATATTTGCGCGAAGCTGGCCTTAAAGTTGCATATTTACATTCAGACATTCAAACATTAGAGCGCATTGATATAATGCATGATTTACGCTCAGGTACCATTGATGTACTGGTTGGAGTTAACCTGCTGCGTGAAGGACTTGATATTCCAGAATGTGGCTTAGTTGCCATTTTGGATGCTGATAAGGAAGGCTTTTTGCGCTCCACAACATCTCTTATTCAAACAATTGGCCGCGCTGCACGTAACATTGAAGGCAGAGTTATATTATATGCCGATAAAATGACCAACTCTTTAAATAAGGCACTGGAAGAGACAAAGCGCCGCCGTGACATACAACAGGAATATAACAAAAAACACGGAATAACACCGGCTACCATCAAAAAATCTTTATCAAGGGCTATTGAAAATAATAAAAAAACTGATGAAAATGATTATGAAAAGCGCGGAATATCTAAAAAAGAGCATCAGCTAAAAGGTAAAGATCGCGAGAAATATATAGATAATCTGAAAAAAGAAATGCTAAAAGCCGCAAGTGAACTTGAATTTGAGAAAGCAGCCGCTATGCGCGATAAAATCCACGCCCTTGAAACAGAAGAACTGGGATTTAAATAATTGAATATATTAGCGATAAAAGCCGAGTCAGAAGAATATATAAAAGCCGCAGAAGAATTATCTGAAAAGCTTGCTATTGATATGTCAAATAATGAATCTGACTATATATTATTAGTTGGCAATGATGGATTATCTCTAAAATCTTGCAAAAATAAAAATCAAAAACCCATAAGAGTAGATTTTAAAAGCCAGGAATTATCATATCGTCAAAAACATGGAGGACGCAGCAAAGAACAAATTGCCAAAGCTGTTGGCATATCACAAGGAGTCCGCCCTTCTATAGTTGATGTAACGGCAGGGCTCGGAAAAGATGGTTTTATCTTAGCTTCACTTGGCTGCAAGGTGACTATGCTAGAGCGCACTCCTATTGTGCATGCATTGCTTGAAGATGGCCTAAAAAGAGCAGAAGATATCACCAAAAATATCACATTATATCAGGCAGACTCAATAAAATGGCTGGAATCTTGTAGCTATTCTCCAGAAGTCATATATATGGATCCCATGTTTCCATCGAGGAAAAAATCAGCCGCAATAAAAAAAGAGATGCGCATATTTCATGATATTGTTGGAGAAGATTTAGATTCTACAAAATTACTGAAAATTGCCCTTGAAAAGGCTCTTTACAGAGTAGTTGTAAAGCGCCCAAAATTATCATCACCAATTGGCCAGATAGAGCCAACAATCAGCCATGAACAAAAGTCATGCAGATTTGATATATATGTAAAAAAATCTCTAAAAAAATAATAATAACCTCCCATATAAACAAAACTTTCCATATAGAAAAAGGGCGCCTAATGACGCCCTTCAGGGAGGTGGGAGAGAGATTCTTATAATCTTCTATTTAGCTCTTCTTCCATTGATCTAATTGTTGAAATCAATGAAGCATTAGCATTATATGTTGATTGAATTCCAATAGTTTTTGTAAGCTCTTCGGCGATATCTGCAGTAGATCCCTCCAAAGCTCCTGCAACGAATTTACCAGCTCCACCAGATCCTGAGTCTTTCACATTGATCTCACCAGATGCTTGCGAGGCGGCAAAAATATTACCGGTTTTTGCTGTTAAACCATTAGTATTTGGAACAGTTAATATCGGCAGTTTATATATAGCTTTCACCTGTCCATTGGTAAATTTTGCATTGATGGTTCCATCTTCTGCAATCTCTATTCCGTCAAACTGTCCGGCAGCAACACCATTTTGTTCAACAAATTCAACATTATAGGCCGCATCAAACTGCCTTACACCGTCAGTCAAACCAATTACTGTTGCGCCACTAGTACCAGCTGGCTGCCCCGCTGTTCCAAGCGAAAATGAAACCGTATTTGCAGTTGCACCTGTAGTCCATGTTATTGTTGTACTAGTGCTAAGGAAGTCACCGCTTTTACTTTTTAAAGATCCGTCACCATTAAACTCAAGTGTACCACTTGCAACAAGACCATCGCCTGTACGACCATTATTTACCTCTGACTGGTTAATGGCATAAAATTCAACACCCCATTTATTTGTTCCTAATTTTATAAATCCAAAACGGAAATCATGACCTGTACCCAGGGAATCAAATACACGTACGTTACGTGAGAACGCAGGAGTTACATTGCCAGATGCCATGTTAACTGAGCTATCTGTTGCACTATATGTGGCAGCAACAGTTGCCGATATTGCAGTTGCAGAAACAACACCATCAAGGCCAAACTCTTTGAACATACCATCACCGACATTATTGTCAGATCCAGAACCGGTAGACAAACCAAGCTCAGCAACCAGATCAATAGCAGAAGTACTATCTATCGCCAGAACCTGCGCCGTACTATATAAAGGAGCAGTACCAGCTGTTGCACCTTTTATGGTGAATGTAGAGTTGTTACCTGTATTTACTATATCAGTTGTCTGTGCAAATTCTGCCGTACCATCAATAATAGTTCTAAGTTCAAGCAGAGTTGCAAAACGTCGTCCAGTACCCGATGCAGTGACATTTGAAAGACCAAAGTTAGTAGTAAAGTCAGTTGCACCACCATTAGCAAAAGTTAGACCTAAATCAGCATCTACAGATGCTACATACAATCTGTTATTTTCAACTCTTGCCCTGAAATACGCAGTGTCAGCATTTATAGCGTCTGCCAAAGTTTGCAAACTATTAAATGTTGCTGAACCCGGAGTTGTTACAGGAGTACCAGTTGTATAAGAATATGTTCTTGTAGTAGTACCATCATTTATAGTCATCGTGTGACCATTTGTTACACCAGTTGTAAATGCAGTTGTTGGGGTTGCAGCACCAAACATAGTATTTGTTGTAGATATTTCATCTCCGGTTTCAATACCACCGTAAGTAACTAAAGTTGTTGCACCACCTGACTGGTCATCAACGATTACCAACTGAGATGAAGATGCCGTACCATTACCAGCTGCAGTACTTGGAACCATGGTAGTAGTTCCCTTAACCGGAACTATCAAATCACTTTGCCCATTATTACCATTTTCTGCCGATACAAGGTTTACTGTCATTTCTCTTTGGTTTTTTATAACAGCAAGAGTCAATAACGGATCAGAAGAAAATATATCTAAAGTAGAGGCAGCCGTTGGACTATTAACTGTAGCCTCCAGATCAGCTTTAGCATCAACCAATGTCTCCAGACCTTTAAGTGAGTTAAATCTGTCCGAACCAGATAAAACATTACTAAATCCTAACTCTTTATGTAAATTACTGCTACTGACATCGCCAAATGTTATAGACTCATTTGCATCGGTAGATGAAACAAAAAGAACATTATTATAAACTCGCGCTGTCAAACCCGTAGTACTATTTATAGCAGTAGCCAAAGTAGTTAAACTATTAAACTGACCATTTGAAGTATCCGGAGAAGTTTGAGTAAATGTAAATGTCACAGCACTAGTTCCGGCAGATGCAGCAGTTATTGTAAACTTATCTCCATCAGCAAGAGAAGAACCATCTGTGAGCGTTCCGGTTGAAAATGTAGTTGTAGCTGCTGTAGCACCAAAAATACCCTTTGTTACATCGCGCGATCTTGCAAATCCACCATATTCAAAAGTCGATGTCACAGTATTAGAGGTAAAGCTGATTTTATCACCTTCTTGCAAGCCATTAGTTGAACTAACCAGAGGAACTATGATGTCATCCTGATCGTTTGAGTTATTAGCACCGCTTGTACTATCAAAAGTTATTCTTGCAGTTGCTCCCTGCAATGTTGACTGACCAGCATTTAAGTTCATTCCCAATGCTATTGTTGTTGTAGCAGATGCAGTTCCACTAGCCGAATCAGTATCAACAACTACCAAACTATCTGTAGATTCAGCAGCTGTTGTATTTGTATTTCCTACAGCACCTGGTTTTAAGCCATCATTATCAAGAGGCCATCCCATAAGCTTGAATCCACCAGCATTGACCAGCTCTCCAACATTATTTGCATCAAAGGAACCAGCGCGAGTCATTACCAAACTTCCGCCAGAATCCTGAACCGCAATAAATCCATTTCCAGAAATTGCGATATCTGTAACTCTGCCCGTAGACTCGATCAGCCCTTGCTCATCCACTAATTTCTTAGCTGTCAGAGATACACCACCACTTGAGTAACCGGTAGAAACACCCGACGTTGTTACCAAAGTAGAAAATTTACCATTTACGGCTTTATATCCTGGAGTTGATGCGTTTGCGATATTATCTGATGATATAGATATCGCCGAACTTTGCGACTGAAGACCAGTTACTGCCGAATTACGTGCTCCTGCTAGACCCATTTATTTCTCCTTATTTACCTTATAACATATGCGCCTACATGGCTTTAATATTAACCATCTGAATTTACTGTTCTTATGGCTTTGATTTTATCCATTCCAACTACAATCTTATCAACCAGAAGAACAGTTTCTGAACCTTCAAAATTTGCCTCTGTTACCACTCCACTGGTGTAAGTATCTAAAAGTTTTGCTTTCTCACCAACATTTGAAGCACTAACTGCAACAATATATCTTCCTCCGGATAATTTATTTCCGTTTATGTCAGTTCCATCCCATACTATTTTATTTTTACCAATTTCTTTATTGCCTTCACTGGTAAAAACAGTTTCACCCGACTCCTTAGTTATAACTATATTTACTGCATCGGCTTTATCGGCAAGATTATAGTAAAAAGACGCTTCTCCATTTACCAAATTAAAAGAAGATGACTGAAATTCTATTTCTCTTCCAAGATAAGAAACCGGACTGCCCAAATCTGAGTTATTTTTGCCAAGCAATCCCTCTATTCTGTTTAAGGCAGAGGTCTGATTAACGGCCTGCTCTACCGAAGATAATCTTGTTATACTATCTATAAATTCAGTTCCCTTCATTGGC
>JAOIVE010000026.1 GCA_028223895.1 Rickettsiales bacterium | reverse complement strand
TCTTAACGATAGTAAAGGGCCCTCATCCTAACCTTCTCCCCCAGGGAGAAGGGATAAAAGGGAAGTAACCCCTCATCCTAACCTTCTCCCCTAGGTAGAAGGGATAAAAGGGAAGTAACCCCTCATCCTAACCTTCTCCCCTAGGTAGAAGGGATAAAAGGGAAGTAACCCCTCATCCTAACCTTCTCCCCTAGGTAGAAGGGATAAAAGAGGCAATACATCAACCCTAAAGCCTTAATTTAAGCTGCTGCTGATCTTAAATTTATAAAGTCATTAGCTTGCGATACAAGCTCTTCTATAATTTCCTTGCAAGACTGCTCTTTTGTAACCATGCCAACGCTTTGGCCTGCCATAACAGACCCTGATTCTACATCGCCATCAATTGCAGCTTTCTTCAAAGCTCCTGCCCAAAAATGCTCAATTTTAAGCTGGGCTTCTTCTTTGTTTAATTTGCCGTCATTATATTGACGAATTGTTTCAATCTGCATGCGTTTGAAATCTTCAGTTGCCTTATTTTCAATTGCCCTTACTGGTATAACCGGAAAGTCAGGATCAATTTGCACAGATGGAGTTGCATGGCGCGCTGAAGCTTTTATAAATGCTTTCTTAAAATTTGGATGAGCTATGCATTCAGTAGCACATACAAAGCGTGTTCCAAGCTGACAGCCACTTGCTCCCATTTCTAAATAGCTTGCAATTGCTTCGCCGCGACCAATTCCGCCGGCAACGAAAATAGGAACTTCGTCCTTTAAAGCAGGTAAAATTTCCTGAGCCAGCACCGAGGTTGCAACTGGGCCAATATGTCCACCAGCCTCCATTCCTTCAATAACTAATGCATCAGCGCCTGCACGAATAAGTTTTTTGCCAATTACAAGGGCAGGGGCAAAGCATATTACTTTTATTCCAGCTTCTTTTATTGAAGATATAGTTTTTGCAGAAGGCAAACCTCCGGCTAAAACTACATGAGAGGCTTTTTCTTCTTTGCATATTGTTATCAGATCATCAAGCTGAGGATGCATGACAATTAAATTAACGCCAAAAGGCTTGTCAGTAAGTTCTTTGGTTTTTTTTATCTGTTCGCGCAATAATTCAGGTGGCATAGCGCCGCATGCAATAACCCCAAAACCGCCGGCATTTGAAAGAGCAGCAACCAGATTACACTCTGATATCCACGACATTGCGCCTCCAAGAATGGCATATTTTGTGCCAAGAAAATCAGTGCCGCGTTTACATAGTTGATCTAATTTTGCCATTTTACGCTTCCTCTGCATCTAGTTCATATGCAGTGTGTAAAGCACGGGCTGCAAGTTCTGTATATTCTTCATCAATTAAAACGCTAACTTTTATTTCTGATGTGGTGATAACATGAATATTGATATTTTTATCAGCTAATGTCTGAAACATTTTTTGAGCAAGCCCGGCATGGCTAATCATTCCTACGCCAATTACTGAAACTTTAGCAACATCCCTGTTGGCAATTAATGATTTAAAGTTAACATTTTTACGATTATTTTCCAGAGCCTTCATTGCTATATCAGTATCAGTTTTTGCAACAGTGAATGTCATATCAGTTTCTTTTCCATCTTCACTGATATTTTGCACTATCATATCTACATTAATGCCCTCTTCAGTTAAAGGAGCAAAAACTTTTGCGGCAACTCCCGGAGCATTTGTAACTTTTGTTAGAGTAATTTGCGTCTCGTTTCTACTATAACTAACACCGGTAACTAATCTGCGTTCCATAATTTCCTCCTCATCAACAAGTAAACTTCCAGAAACATTATCGAAACTCGACAGCACCTGTACTTTTACATGATATTTCATTGCCATTTCAACTGAACGTAGTTGAAGAACTTTAGCGCCAAGAGATGACATTTCAAGCATTTCTTCATAGGCGATTTTATTTAATTTACGAGCCTTTGGCACAACCCTTGGATCGGCTGTATATATTCCATCTACATCGGTATATATATCACAGCGATCAGCTCCTAAAGCTGCTGCAAGGGCAACGGCAGAAGTGTCAGATCCGCCTCTTCCTAGCGTGGTTATTCTGTTTTCATCAGTTATTCCCTGAAAGCCAGCAATCACAGCAACATTTCCGTCTAATAAGGACTCTTTTAGCATTTGAGCTTTTATATCTTCAATGCGAGCTTTCCCATGTAGTGAATCTGTTTTTAAACCCACTTGCCATCCAAGCCATGATCTTGCTTTTACTCCCATTGATTGTAACTGAAGGGCTAAAAGACCTGAAGTTACCTGCTCTCCGGATGATACAACTGAGTCATATTCTTTTAAAGATTCTTTATTTTCAAGGTCAGATACAGAATTTACCCACTCAACTAACTGGTTTGTGGTGCCTGCCATTGCCGATACAACAACAGCTACCTGATTGCCATTTTTAACTTCATTTGAAACGATTTGAGCTACGTTTTTTATTCGCTCTATGTCAGCAACTGAAGTTCCACCAAATTTTTGTACAATAATTGCCATATTAAAGTTTCTTGTTATAGTATTTTTTTAAAGGCGTATTTCTAATATGAAGTATTCTTATTGTCTAGATATAAAGGAAAAATATGACGAATAATCGTACAATAGACCCAAAAGAAGTCGAAAAATTCTCTGCATTGGCTGATAAATGGTGGGATAAAGATGGAGCTTTTAAGCCATTACACAAATTTAACCCTGTGAGAATTTCTTATATAGAAGATATTTTAAATAAAAATTTTAAAAATGGTGCCAAAGGAATTGATCTTATAGATGTTGGCTGTGGCGGTGGTTTGCTATCTGAGCCAATGGCAAAATTAGGAGCTAATGTAACTGGTATAGATGCAAGCGAAAAAAATATAAATATTGCAAAAATTCATTCTGAGCGTTCAAACTTATCGATTGATTATCAAAATATTTCAGTTGAAGATTTAGTTAAGCAGCAAAAAAAATATGATGTTGTAATGTGTATGGAAGTTTTGGAGCATGTCGCAAATGTTCAGCAATTTATAGCTGAATGCTGCCAAATATTAAAGCCAAATGGAATCCTTTTTATGGCAACCATGAACCGTACTGTAAAATCTTATGCTTTAGGAATTATTGGGGCAGAATATATATTGCGCTGGTTACCGCGCGGTACGCATGATTGGTCAAAATTTCTAAAGCCATCAGAAATTGAGTCAGGGTTATCTGAAAATAATGTTAAGCTAAAGCAGATTCAGGGCGTGAGCTATAATCCTCTTTCAGATGCCTGGTATTTATCTGATGATATTAGTGTAAATTATATGATAATGGGAGTTAAGGGAGATTAGGCATGGCCTGCAGCTTCCGAATATCTGTATAAATCAACACCAAATGTTTTAATTGAATTTTCCCATTTGCAGCTATCATTATCAGCAAAAAGAATTTCTTCGCTTGATGGAGTGACGAACCAGCTTTTGGCTTCGATCTCTCCTTCTAATTGATTTTTAGACCAGCCAGCATATCCCAGCGCTATGAGGCTCTTTTTTGGGCCTTTACCGGTTGCAATATCTTGCAAAATATCAATAGTTGAGGTTATTGCTACATGTTTACTAACCAGATTGCTTTGAGGAGTTGTGTAGTCGTGAGAGTGCAATATAAGCCCTTTATGCTGCTCAACAGGGCCACCAGAGCGCAAACGTGGCATTTTATTTAATGTTAATATAGGTATATCTAGCTGCTGTAAAATATCAGTATATGTTAATTCTTCACTAGGCTGGTTTATAACGACTCCCATGGCTCCGGCTTCACTATGATGACACATATAAATAACAGCCTTTTCAAAGCAAGACTGACTTAAGAATGGTGTTGCTATTAAAAATTTTCCTGTAAGATTATAATCGTTTTGCATATAGAAAAACTCCTTATCTTTATTTAATAGTAACCTAAGTTACATATGGTGTAAAAAAGAAAAAATACAAGGGGCAAAAAATATGTGTATTATTGTAGAATAATTTATATCAATAGAATTATGTTAAAATTATTTAAAATATTATTATTTACTGTTATTTGCATTTCATCTGCTCATGCTAATAGCAATATCAAAACCGAACAGGCAAAAATCAGTTTGTTTGCCGGATCATATGAAGGCGGCGAAGTTTATTTTGGCCTTAAATATGCTTTGGAAGATGGCTGGAAAATATATTGGCGTCAGGCGGGAGACACAGGTTTTCCAATGTCTTTTAACTGGTCTGACAGATCTGATAATATTGATTCATTGCATATATTATGGCCTTACCCAAAACGTGATATTGAGCAATTTGGAGATATATTATCTGAGAGCTATATTTATAAAGATGAAGTAATTTTTCCGTTAAAGATTAAGGTTAAAGATCCAAAAGAAGCGATAATTTTAGATGCAGATATTGATTATGCGATTTGTAAGGATATATGCATTCCAGGAAATGTTAGTTTAAAGATTAAAATAGATCCTGATTATAAAAATTCTGATAATTATGACTTGATATCGGCTGCGTTTGCAAAAATTCCTTTTGATTCAAATGATATAAAGGTTGTAAATAAGGGTATTTATGATGGGCAGGAGATTCTTCAGATAATAGTGGATAATCTTGATGATCCAGGTGATGCAGAAATCTTTATAGAGGCGGGTGAAGAATATGCATTTTATAATCCGCAATTATTTTCAATAACTAAAAGCGGCAGGGCAGTATTTAATGCACCAATAACTTTTCTGGTAGAAGAAAAATTTAAGGCAAATAATTTGCTTATAACAGTAGTTGACGGTGAAAAATCTATAGAGCAAAATTTTCCTGTCAGCGATATTGGAAACAAGCTGATTACTTCCTATGGCAATATAAGTAAGTCTTTATATTTAATGATTTTGTTTGCGTTTATTGGTGGACTTATTTTAAATGTAATGCCTTGTGTTTTGCCGGTTTTATCAATAAAGCTGTTAAGCGTTATAAAGCATGCTGATTCCTCAAAATCTAAAATAAGATTGAGCTTTATAGCAACAGCCTTTGGTATAATAACATCATTCTTAATATTGGCTTTAATTGTAATTTTACTAAAAAGCTTTGGTAATGAAGTAGGTTGGGGTTTTCACTTTCAAGAGCCATTATTTATAATTGCTTTGGTTATAATACTCACTATTTTTGCGGCCAATTTATGGGGGTTGTTTGAAATAAATTTGCCACGATATTTTACATTTAGCTCTAAAGATAATAGTGGAATATTTGGAAGTTTTTGTACGGGAATATTGGCTACAACTTTAGCAACTCCATGCACTGCGCCGTTTTTAGGAACTGCTGTAGGTTTTGCTTTAGGGCAGGGTGGTTTTGAGACGTTAATCATATTTATATCTATGGGTCTGGGGCTTTCTCTGCCTTATTTATTAATATCATTATTTCCAAATCTTGTAAAAAAACTGCCCAAACCAGGAGCATGGATGAATTTTGTTAGAAAAATAATGGCGATATTATTATTGATTTCAGCGTTGTGGTTAATATGGATTTTATCAAATCAGTTGGGAAATATTGCCGCTTTTGCCTTATTTATTATATCGATATTGAAATTAGCAAAATTTAAAATAGCATTTGCAAATAAAAGGCCAGTTAGAAAATCTATATTATTATTTTTAATTATTATGGCATTTTTAATTCCGGTAAATGTAGGAAATAACGGTAACAATAAAAATGCAGATTTGCAAAAATGGAATAAGTTTGATGCAAGCTTAATAAGTGATTTGGTTGCATCTGGAAAAGTTGTTTTTGTTGATGTTACGGCAGATTGGTGTTTAACCTGTAAAGCAAATAAATTTTTTGTTTTGCAAACGGACCCAGTTTTGGAAGAGTTATCTAAGCCTGATATATTTGTAATGGTCGCTGACTGGACTAATAAAAATGACGAAATAGCAAAATTCTTAAAAAGTCACGGGCGTTCAGGCATACCATTTAATATAATTTATGGGCCGGGCGCGCCCGAAGGCATTATATTATCTGAGCTTTTAAGTGAAGGTGAAATAAGAGTTGCGCTTGATAAAGCAAGATTATTAAAATAAATAAAAAAATATCAAATATGGTCTTGCAAAGATACGAGTTTTACGTATTATCCCTTTCACATTATTGGTTGCGCGGGCGTAGCTCAGGGGTAGAGCGAAACGTTGCCAACGTTTAGGTCGTCAGTTCGAATCTGATCGCCCGCTCCAATAAAAATAAAATAAGGGTTAGTCGCTTTTTAGCGGCTTTTTTTTATGTAACATTTCTAGATTAAGATTAAGCTATCCGTCTAATTTAAATTGGAGCTCCAGCGTCTTCTGGCGCTTGAGGTGCAACATTTTTTCCGCCTTCAAGATATTTATCCAGGAAGTTCTTCATGTCGTCAACTTCGACTGTATAGTTCAGGTCGTTATAGTTAACATCTCCTCTGTCTTGCGCCACGAATGTAAGAACCTTCTTCTTATTTTCATCTTCGATAAATGGTAGAAAATCTTCATATAATATCTGCAAACGTTTCTTTCTTTCTATAATTGCATAAGACACAGCTAAGCGTAGGATTTGCTCAGCCTCCGGTTCGGTCAGGCTTTTCTGATTTCTCCTGATTTCACGAAATGGCCCTTCTAACTCATCTACAACTTTCTTCCACACCTTTTCGCGCCAATATACTTCAGCTCTTAAAAATGCTGCCTGATTATCTTCATCACCCTTTAATAATGATAAAACCTGGTTATTACGTCCAACTTCTATTAAAGCCCTTGCCCTTAGATATTTTCGTTTAGTTGCTATTTCAGGACTCATATTGCCATTGTCAGTGGCGTTTAGAACGTCTAATGCAAGTTGAGGCTTATTGTTCATCATATGTATTGTAACAAGCTTTGTACTTGTATTATCTCGTTCCTCGCCCTCTAACCTGAAGCGAACCTGGTGAGTTAGTAAAGCTGCAGCTCTACCTAGAAGATCGATTTTAACCAGACGATCTGCCAGACGGCTTATCATTTCATCCCCAACTTTTCCAACAGGAGTAAGGTCTCTAAATTCATAAAATAATGTTAGAGCCTCTAATTGTGGGATTTCATCGGCAGCCCCCTGATTAAACAGGCGTACAAAATTATGACTCATTTTTTTTGCCGTTAACAAAGATTCTTCAGATCCCGGGAAGTTTGTGACCACCTGACGCCATACTTTAAATCCTTCAATATATTGTTTCTGATCCATATAAAACTCTCCCAAGAGATTTAATATGTTCAGCTCAAGTATATCTCCGCGCCATACTGAACGAATGCTATTTAGTCTGTCAATAGCTTCCTGAAGAGTTATTTTTTTTCTTCCAAGCAAGAATGTTGTTAAGGCATAATTTGCGCGCGCGCGATTATATCTATCATTTAGATCCTCTGATAATTTCGTCCATATTTCTATAGCATTGTCATTATCTTCATCTTTGGCGTAGAAAAGGCCTTTTAAAAATTCAATACTACCTTTTTGCTGAAAACGCTTTTCTTCTTTAAACAGATCAATAATTTTTTCCGCAGCGGCAATGTCCCCAATGTCAAGACGCTCTTCAAGAGCGACAAGGCTTAAATCATTAAATACTTCATCTGTATAATATCTTAAAAATGTTTCCTGACCTTTAAAAAAGTCAAAATCAATTTTTCCGGCCTTTCTTAGATTAGATGTACCCCAGCGCAGTTTTCCTTCTTCAGCTTCAAAAATATTTCCAGAACGATATATATCAGTTTCTTCAAATCTTCTTATAGCTTCCTGATAATGCTGAGCAACAAATTTAACGGTTGATTCAAGAGTTCTAACCTCATGCTCATTGGCAAAATCATCATCAATCTTGCGGATAATTTTCATTAAACGATCAGTTGTTTCCAAAATTACGTTGGTAACTTCCACCTGGTCATTAAGGTCAATCTCTTCTTTCTTCTTTTTATCTTCTTCTAATGGATTGTTAGCTATAAATTTATCCATTCTTATTTGTCTGCTAACCTTGAAATATGCTGCAGACTTCCAAAACTTAACCTCAGATTTTTCTCTTTCCTTAAGGTTAGTTACATCTATTGTTTCAAAAGTGTCTGCTGAATCCTGATATCTGGCTAAAAAGAATAACGCAACTCCCTTTGCCATTTTAAAATCTAGCTTTTTAATGAAATCTTTGTCGTACTCTTCTATGACTTTTAAAACTCCAAAAGCTTCAGATTCCAAGCCGTGAGATAAATAAAACTGGGCCAGCTTCAGACGAAATTCACTTTTATCACTCCAGTCAGCTTCAGTAACCTGCCATTCAAGCTCCCTTAAGTCTCTAAGATATGTTTTTTTACCTCCCATAGACCAGGTGTTATACTTAACAAGCGATAACTCATCAGTTTTTGATCTTAACCTCTCTGCACGTAAACGAGCTAACCTTTCTTTTTCCTGTAATTCTCTTAATTTTGCCTGCGCATTACCTGCCAGGCGGTCAGTAGGGCCGGCAAAAGTTGTTCCATATTTTACAATTTCTACATTTACATCATCAGAAATAATTTGAACTGCGGCACCTTGAGCTGTAGGTAATATGTGAAAGTCAATATGTTTACGTGTTCGAGCCAGACCTATTTGCTCCTGAACAAAAGGAATAACTATCATTTCATCGCCAACTTCCGGATCCCACAAGCGCACAGGAGTTTGTTTTTCGGTGTTGGGTATTAATATTCTTGAACCATGCAGGCTACTGCTTGACATATCGATGTCCAAAATATTTTTAGGAGAAATTTTCTTATCAGTAAATGCAACAACCCAATTGCCATTTTCTTTATAAGATGAAATATTTGTTCCTACTTCTAATTCAAATCTTAATATTGTGTAATGCCTGTTTTTAATATTTTCTCCAGAAGAGATATATTCGCTAGAATTTTTAACTATTGAATCGATATCAGCATCGATTGCCTTGTTAAATATAACCCATAGAAAGCCGGCGCGCTGAAATATTGCCGCTGCAACCTCTTGTGAGTTAGTTGGGAATTTTATTTTATGTAAAATATTTTCTTTGCTAAAATCCCTTAACTCTATTTTCTTACTAACTTTTTTCTTTTTTACTTTTTTAGCTTCTTCTGCCTCTGAGCTGTCAATTTCAGATTCCTCTTCTGGTTCTTCTACGATATTTTCACTATCTTCAGCATTATTGCTTTCAGGCTCTTCAGACTCCGCTTCAACAGCTGCCGTCTCATAAATAACTTTCAGTTTCTTTTTTTCAATGAAGGGTGTTTTGTCAATATTCTCTTTAGCAGCTATTTTTGCTTCTTTATTTATTGGAGTGGCCACTTTTAAATTCTGTTTTTTTGGCGATTGATCCAGTTTTGTAACTTTTAAGTCACTTTTGTTATTTTGAAGAATATCAATATTACTTGTTTTTTTATTAATTTGTTGCTGATCTTTCTTTGATACTGGCTCGCCTGAGGGAACAAAATCTATCCCTGCAAAATCTTCACCAAGAAATTTTCTAAGTCTGTATGAGCTGGCATTAAGGGTGATATTAACATTATTGCCGCCATTATCAACTATTTGCGATATATGCCTTTTTAATTTGCGGGTGGGTTTTGGCAATATAAAAGCATAGTCTTCACTAAATTTTATATTAACTTTATTACCTGCTTTTGATGATTTAAAAGATATTGGATCTTTGGAGTAAAATAATACCCTGGCAAATTTTGAAGTGCTTATAACCTTGATATTAACAGGTTCCTTTGCATAGGATTTAGAAAAAATAGCGCACGACACTAACAGCAATATTAGCGCTTTTAAAGTATAATTAATCGCAGTTTTTTTGCGTATAGTGCTCATAAAAAACCCCAAAGATTCCCCATAAAACAAGGAAAATCACCAAGACACCAAAAAATGAGCTACTTGCTATATTTGGATATGCGTAAATATATTCTACACAACATATTGTATGTATTTATCATATTTCTGCTATAAACAACAAGCACTATTTATAAATAATTGCAGATAATTTATCTCTTGCTACTTTCTCTAAAGCTGATGAGAAAATGATTGTGAATCTTTTGCCTCTTCATATGGAGGTGGAGGAAAGTCACTTACGTCAATATAAGCTTTTTTAAGCTTTGCAACCAGAGCGTTATAAGCAAAACTTTTTGTATCAATTTCTCCTAGTGCCTTGGTATGTTGCTTTGCATCGTCATATCTTTGTACTTTTAAGCAGGCATCAGCAGCTTCAATTAAGATATGTTTATCTTCACTTTCTATTTCATAATTTTCTACGAAGTTATTAAATGCATCTGCTGCAAGTTCATATTTTTTTTGTGCTGAATATGATCTTGCTAAGCCAAGCAATCCATACCAGGAATCTGGTTTATATTCTACGGCTTTTTCAAATTGTTCTATTGCTTCTTCAATCTTTCCAGATGCATGCAGTGAATTGCCTAAGCCACATAAGGCATCTTCTGATTTGGGGTTCATTTCTAGTGCTGCTTGAAATTTTTCTTCTGCCTTATCGTAGCATTTTAGTTCAAAAAAATAATCACCAAGTTCAGTTAATAAATCTTCTTTTTGATCACCTGAGCTGTAATGGATTGCTTTTTCATAAAAATTTACTGACTCGTTTGCATATTCGTGTCCTAAGTTTTTATATGATCTTGCTTTGCTAATATTTATGGCAGCAACATACTTACCACGTCCTGTTACTAATGCTTCAGCCCTGTTGTAATAATTAATTGCTTGAATATAACTTCCTTGCGAAAATAAATTGTTCGCACTTCTAAATAATATTTCTGCGTTTGATAAATCTAGATTTTCTATTTCGTGATTAAGTGTTTGTTTTGTGATTTTAATAGCTGTACTTTTGCCATCTTTATGTACTGTGTGTGGAAATTCTCTACTCATATCCAATTTTCCTTATTTTATATATTTTTTAAAAAAAAGGAGAGGCAGCCTTTGCTATCTCTCCCCAATATATTTTTAATTATTATGTTTTTAGTTATAATTAGTTTGAAGCAAATTTCTTAGCTTCGTTTGCATTATCTTCGTGATTATCAACAGTTATATTGCTAACAATATTCAAAGATTTAACCAAACCTTCAAGAAGTTCAGGCTTAGTTGATAAGTCTGAAGTTTCAAGGAAGTTACGGCGTTGTGCAAAACGATCTTTCAACACAGTTATATAGTCAAAAAGATTATCTACATTTGCCGGGTTATAAGTATTGTAAAAGCCAGGAATGATTTTATCAATACTCGCTTTTGTTGGGATTTTAGCTCCAGGTAGCAGATCCCAATCTTCCCACTCAATCTTATCAGTTAATATAGCAGTTTGAAGAGCAAGAGATGTTTGAAGAGGAACGTCTCTTGTATCATCGTCAGAAGATTTCCAGAAGCCGGCAGAGTTCAGGCAATATGCATGAGCTCCTTTTTCAAAAACTTTCTGGAATGCCTGTACGTCTTTCCAAAGCGCATATACGCGGAAAGGATTCGCATAAGGTACGAATACAAGCTTGTTAAGCTCTTCTTCTCTTACATTTTCAGCTTTATTACGCTTAGTCATCAGCGCAGCACCCATAGATACAGCAAGATCAATATTTTCAAGGCGCACTATTGGAGGTAGCGTGCTGTCTTTAGTAAGCCAGCATAATGTCTCAGGGAACGAACAGCTATTAACATAATCACCAAGAATGTCTCTGTCTAAAAGAGCGCGGCCATTAGAGTTTCTTATATCCTGTCCTAAAGGCAGGCGCTTGCCGTCAACATTGATAATTCCATGATTTTGTACGGAAATCATATATTTCCAGTCATCGCTTGTGATAGGACGAGAGTCAGTTTTATCAAATAAAGTAGGCTCCCATGCGCGACAAACTCTTTCTTCGCAATCAATTTGATATGCATCATCATGAAGAACTACCTTTTTGAAACCTTTAGGCATTGTTCCGCCGTTACTTGCAGAGTTTGTGTGCGAGCTTTTTCCTGTTCCTGAAAGACCAAAAAATGCTATAGAGCGCTTACCAAGAGTTCTGTATTCACTTTCTTCGCACTCAGAAAAATCAATCTCTTTAACACCACTATGGCAAGCAGCCTGACCAATATTCATGCCGCTAGTCCAGGCTAAAGTAAGTGTGCCTTTTTTACGCTCTCCGAAATATCTCATACCAAAATTGAAAACAACATTACAATGATGGTCGATTAATGACAATTGTGGATGACCGCAATTTTCATAATAGTCATCATCAATATTCCATTGGTTGTCGCCAATAACGATTATATCAAGAATCTTAAGTTTTTTACTTTGGGCATATTCTTGGGCTCTTTCATCAAAAGGAGTGAAGTTGGCAAGCCAGTTAAATATGTTGCTTGCATCATCTTCAGCGCCAATGATAGTAGCTTTTATCATAAGATCTTTATCCATACCAACAATAGCTTCTGCCTTTATCAAAGGACGTTTTTGCATGTCAGAAATAGCTTCCATAAGATCTTTAGTAACTTTTTCCTGCTCTGGCTTGTTTAGATGAGGGTAAAATCTTCTTGCCGCAGCTGTGCGCCCAACAATTTTTCCGTGACAGTTATTTAGAACTTTTGCACCTTCAGGAAGACCTAAGCGTTTTGCCGCAGGTGGATACATTTCCAAATCTGTTTCCATTACATCCCATTGCTTAAGAGCCAGATCATAAGCTTCTGCAGGAGTAATTTTTCTTACTCTCTTATCTTGTAATAACGTCTCAGCGATAGCGCGTAAAGGCGGTATTTCTGAAAGATTTTCCTTGTAATATTCATAAGTGGATAAAGTTGCCATGCATAAACTCCTAAAAACTTGTCAGATAAAAATGCCAGAATAAATACATCTTTATCGTAAAATATGGAAGAAAAACTTTCCTT
Source organism: Rickettsiales bacterium (assembly GCA_028223895.1). Lineage (GTDB taxonomy): Bacteria > Pseudomonadota > Alphaproteobacteria > Rickettsiales > UBA6187 > JAOIVE01. The sequence continues at coordinate 4,045 of JAOIVE010000026.1, read as the reverse complement.
TTTAGTGCTATTTATTATAATTTTGCTCTAATATATCGAATAATTGGGGTGTTTTTACCAAAAGTTTCCTTTGTGATGATATTTTTCTTGCAGGAAGTTATCTTGTTGGTATTATTAATCTTTGATGAGTTTTAACATAATAACTTTTGCTTTTTACAGATTGAGCAATTTTTTGTTTATCTGTCTTTAGTGGTACGATGATTTTCTGGTTTTTTGGAAAATCTTGCAGTGTTAATAAAGGGTTGAAGTAAGTGATTTATAATAAGAAGCTCTTTTTTGGTACTTAATTTTAATGTCAAGATTCTAGGAGACTATATTATGGCACAAGGTAATGTAAAATGGTTTAACCCAACTAAAGGATATGGATTCATTCAACCAAATGATGGTGGTGATGATGTATTTGTACATATTAGCGCTTTAGAAGCTGCTGGTTTGTCAAACCTTGATGATGGGCAAAGCATAACTTTTGAGCTTCAATCTAATAAAGGTAAAACTTCAGCTGTTAACCTTTCTCTTGTAGAGAACGAGTAGTTAATTTTTAGACTGATTTTTTTTAAAAAAGAGCCGGCTGCAGATTATATTTTGCGTCGGCTTTTTTGTTGTTTTTTAGAAATATAGCCATTGCTAAAAAAACATAGTAATGTTGTAAATATGCTTCATTAAATTGTGGTTTTTAAATCTTTTCTTCACAAAGGATTTTTGCCTTTGCTTTTAGAGGGGATATTTGGTATCTTTGAGGCGGATATTTTGTTTGTTGTTGCTTGGCATTATTGCGTAAGTTTGTAGTTTGTTTTAGCATATTATTTGTAGTCGATGCGGTATGATTTTTACTAAATATCAGGTAGGTGGCTATAATTTGGGGCAGGTATATTGAGAGTAATATCGATCTTTCTGACAGCCACGTTATTTTTATTTTCTTCCCTTACATTCTCGTATGGGTATAGGGTTAGTTTTCACAATAGTTTGGTTGATGCTGCCGATAGTGGCGATGCAGAAATGGTAGCTCATTTGTTAAAAAAAGGCGCTTCTCCTGATAGTAGAGGCGATTTTAATGTAACAGCTTTGATGCGTGCTGCTTATAATGGTAATAAGGGTATAGTCAAGATGCTACTGAAATCTGGAGCATATGTTAATGCTGCTGACATTGGAGGTGCGACTGCTTTGCATCTTGCAGCAAGACAGGGGCATGTTGATGTTGTTAAAACCCTTATTGATTACGATGCGGTAATAGATATTCCTGATAAGGAAAAATGGACTCCTCTTATGCGCGCTACTATGGCCAAGCAGGTAGAAGCAGTTGATTTATTAGTAAAAAACGGGGCTGATGTAACAAGAGAAAATCAGCTATCTGAATCTGCGTTGCTGCATTCTGCTATGGTTGGGCTGCCATCTTTGGTGGAGATAATAACTGGCAGCGAAAGTTTTAAAGATATTAGTGATGCTCAAACTGAAACTGCCGTAAATATTTTGCGTAAAAACAATAATAAAGAAACTGAGGTTCTTTTATCCAGAGCTATATCAGATAATAGAAAGTTTCTTGCCGCTATTGACAGTAAATCAACCTTACCTAATTCTGCGCCATCATTTCTTGTTGAGGTTAAAGAAAAAGAAAATGGCGATCTTAACTTGAAAAAATTTAACTTAGAGCGTTTTGAAAAAACTCTTGAAAAAGAAAAAGTTAAAGCTCCTGTTGAAGCTCCAAAAATACCTAAAATATCTTCGGATATAGCAGAAAATAAAAAGTTGGATCTTCCGGAAAATCCGAAAGAAACAGACAAAAAAAAGACTGTGAAGTTTTTGGATAGTAAAGAAGAAAGTGAGCCGGCTAATCCTACTAATCCTACTGAATTGGCAGAAAGTAAAAATTCTAAGGCTGACACAAAATCTGATTCTGATAAGCCGGATTTAAATAATAATTCTGCATCTAATAGTGAGTTGCATGCCCATGAAGAGGCTAGGGATGTTGATGGAATGCCATGGAAAAATAAAAAAGAAAATAAAGTTCAGGAGCCTTTAAGTGTAAAATATATACAGCCGGTTAAAGATCCTTTATTTTATATGCAGCTTGGCGCTTTTGATAGTGAGGATCAGGCTCTTTACATATGGAATAGCTTAAAAAACTCTAATCCTGATTTGCTTGGAAATTTATCTTATAAGCTGGTCAAAGCAACTTTGTCGCCTGTCAATAAAGAAGTTGTTAGATTGAGGGCTGGAGTTGGTGATGTGCGCAGTGATGCTGAAAAAAAATGCGATAATTTGCGTCAAAGAAATATAGAATGTTTTGTGGTTGAAAGACCGAAGAGTCGTCAGAAGAAGATTGAATCTGTTCAGGAAAAACTTCTTAAGGAAAGCTATAAAGATGCAAAAAAATCTAATGTACCATCGCCTGTTGCCCGTTCAACTGTAAGAATGCCAGAAGCAGAGAATATGGCGCCTATAAAAGTTGATCCAAACGAAGTTTTGCCATGGAAAGTTAGTTCGCAAAATACGAAAATTATTCCTGAGAAAAACAAAATTTCTAATATCCAAAGAGAGCCAAATAATTATGATATGCAAAAATACCCTCAAGGTTATGGATATCAATATTCTAAAAATCCTGCTGTAAACTCGGCTCCTGCGCTTGAGTCGCAAGGTTATGTGCCAAAATCAATACCTCAATTTGGAAGTAATTCTCCATATTCTAAATTTGAAAAAGAAGGTTTAAGCCAAAAAACTGTTGATTCTTCAGCAGCTAAGAGTTTTAGGCAGCCTCCACCACAAGCTGCTGCTAAATTTGAGCAAACTAATCCTCAAGTTGGAAATAATGGAGCTGCGCCACCAGATTATTTTAGAAATAACTATCCACAAAATTCATCATATGGCCAAAATTTATCACAGCAGCCTTTGGAGACAAATATTCCGCGTAAAGAATATATTGGCGATAATTTACCTAATATTGATACAAGAGATATTAACTATGAAAATAAGCTCAAAGCTGCTGAAAAAGAAATAACTATGGCTGATCGGGAGAATTTCTTTAGAAGTCAGGGTTTAGAGGTTCCTCAGGCTAAAAAGAAAAATTACGGTGATTTTTATCAGGAGCTTCAGCAAAAAGATGTTGAAAGATCAGGTGTTTCAGAGGCTGTTTTGGTCGCGGATAATTCATATTTTTCTGAAAAACAAAACCAGCCTTTATCCTCTGGCCAGCAATCTGATGGGGATTGGGTGAAAATAGGTCACTTCTCAAATGATGCTATTGCTGCTGACTATTGGGAGAGAATGTTCAGATATGATGAAATGTTTTCCAGACTGCAAATGTCTATTATCAAGCCATATACCAATAATGGCATAGGGCAGGTATTTATGAAAATTGGCCCATTGAGCGAAGATCAAAAAATGGCTATGTGTGGTATAGCAAAATCCAGCGGTTTAAAATGTGTTGCTGATAATGCTGGTGATGAGGATAGCAAATATGTTTCTACATATAAGAAACAAGAAAATTCCAGGAATGGTTCGGCGTCAATAAATAAACAGCCTGTAAAAAAGATGCCTTCTTTCTGGATTCAGTTAGGAACATTTTCAGACAAGCCTGAAGCTGAATATTATTGGATGTTCTTAATGGAAGATAACTACGATATAATAGGCAATCTGGAATATAATATGCCTTCAGCTGGTGGGCATGATGCTTTTGGTGACGATGCGGTACAATTGAGGGTAGGGCCTTTTGGTGTTAGTTCCAGAGCCAACCAAATTTGCGATCTTCTAAGGTTCCGTAATATTGCTTGCCTTGTATCAATGTAAGTATTTTTTATCTTACAAAAGATCTTTTATGGGCAATTAAATTCGATATTTATTAAAAAAAATTGCAAAATATGAAAGAAGTTCTGGAGTATTTAAATTTTCTTTGCTATATACTCCTGACCTAAAGTTTTTTAGATGTTCCGCGGTAGCTCAGTTGGTAGAGCAGGAGACTGTTAATCTCTTTGTCACAGGTTCGAGTCCTGTTCGCGGAGCCATTCTGGACGTTGTCCAAGATTTAAGGGCTCATCCCCAAAAACGGGGGCAT
>JAOIVE010000025.1 GCA_028223895.1 Rickettsiales bacterium | reverse complement strand
ATGGACTCCAGATGCCCATCAAAGGGCGTAATCTGGTGTTCACAAAGGTGAAACCCAGGTAATTAAGAGTAATGATAGGAGCCTATTATAGGCTCGTATCATTACTCTGTAGATTTTTTCCACCTCAATACAGGTTTCCTTGCAGCTGTTACCTCATCAAGTTTTAAGCGCGGAGTGCATGTAGGATTTTTTGTAAATTGAGCACCATTGCCATTTTTAGCCTCAATTGCAATCATTTTCATAACAGCAATAAATCTATCCATTGAGGCTTTAGTTTCGGTTTCTGTTGGCTCAATCAACATTGCGCCTGCCACAACAAGAGGGAAATATACCGTCATCGGATGCATGCTATATTCAATCAATGTTTTAGCAATATCATTAGTTGTTACCCCATAAGGAGTTTGTAATTTATCGCTCAGCAAACATTCATGCATACAGGTTTCACCAAAAGGAACATGGTAATAATCTTTTAGCTGGCTTAAAATATAATTAGCGTTAAGTACTGCATCTTCAGCAACCTGACGTAAACCGTCAGCGCCATGGGATAATATATAGGTAAGGGCGCGAACATGCATACCAAATTGCCCCTGAAACCCTTTTAAACGACCTATGGTTTTTTCTTTATCAGTTACAAGCTCATAATAATCATCAGAGTTTTTTTCTATTCTTGGAACCGGTAAATATGGGGCTAATTCCTCCGATACAGCAATAGGGCCAGATCCGGGGCCGCCGCCGCCATGAGGAGTTGAAAATGTTTTATGTAAGTTAAAATGCATCACATCAACACCAAAATCGCCAGGGCGAACTTTTCCAACCATGGCATTAAAATTTGCGCCATCGCAATATAAATAAGCCCCAACTTCATGCAATAGATCTGCTATTTCCTGAACTTGCCCCTCAAATATTCCGCAAGTATTAGGATTTGTCAGCATTAATGCTGCGACATCTTCATTTAATGCTTTTTTGAAAGCCTCGACATCTAAAGTTCCATCTTTCGTTGCTGGAATTTCCTGAATTTTATAACCACAAAATGCGGCTGTTGCAGGATTAGTACCATGCGCACTTGTTGGTACCAGAACAATATTTCTTGCGCGTCCCTTATCTTCATGGCGTTTTCTAATTACCATCATACCGGCAAGCTCTCCATGAGCTCCAGCTGCAGGATTTAGTGTAACTGCCGGCAGGCCAGATAATTCTGCAAGATAGTTTTCCAGTTCATGCATTAATTTTAAAGAGCCCTGAATTGTGCTTGCAGGCTGCAATGGATGAAGATTAGCAAAGCCATCAAAACGTGCAACTTTTTCATTTAAACGCGGATTATGTTTCATTGTGCATGACCCAAGCGGATAAAAACCAGAATCTATAGAATAGTTTTTCTGCGATATCCTAACAAAGTGCCTTACAATTTGTGGCTCACTAAGATTGGGAACGCCAATATCTTTGCGCTCTTGCATGCCAGTGCGTAAATTTGATATCTCAACATCAGGCCAGTCAACGCCAGAAACATCACCTGATTCTTTATCAAAAATCAGATTTTCTTCAAAATTTAATCCACGACTTTGATCTGAAACTATATTTTCCATTATTAATCTATCTCCGCTCTTAGCGCTGCAGCAAATTTTTCAATATCCTCATCAGTAGTCATTTCAGTTGCCGCTACCAATAATTTATTTTCTTCTAAAGCTAACCCTGCAATGATTCCTTTTTTAGCAAGATTATCAATAATTTCCTGAGAGCTTTTTGGTAATTGCACCACAAATTCATTAAAGAAATTATCATTTAAAACTTTTATAGAATCAATTTTTTCCAGCGCATCGGCCAAATCACAAGCTTTTTTGTGATTTATACGCGCAAGTTTTTTTAAACCATCATCGCCCAGCAATGCCATATGTATAGTAAATGCTAATGCGCATAATCCCTGATTTGTACATATGTTGGAAGTGGCCTTCTCGCGCCTTATATGCTGCTCGCGAGTATTTAAAGTAAGAACAAAAGACTGCCTTCCTTCTTCATCTGTAGTTTGTCCGCAAACTCTACCTGGCATTTGACGTATATATTGCATCTTAGTTGCAAAAAAACCTAAATGAGGGCCACCAAAACTCATCGCATTGCCAATAGATTGTCCTTCACCAACAACAATATCAGCCAAAGCTGGCGGAGGTAAAAGACCTAATGAAACTATCTCAGATACTACAACAATCAATATAGTACCAGTCTCATCACATTTCTTGCGTATATCTTCAATATTGTGAGGAGTTCCATAAAAATCAGGAGTCTGAATAATAACGCATGCAGCATCTGCATCTGGCAGTCCTGATTTAATATTTACATCGTCATAATTTTGTACATATGTGCGCAAAACTTCTTCATATTGAGGATTTAAACCATCAAGAACATGAATATTTTTACATTTTTTCTTCAAACGCAAAGCCATTAGAGCAGCTTCTGCTGTGGCTGTCGCGCCATCATACATTGAAGCATTTGCAACTTCCTGACCTGTTAACATAGCGATCATTGTTTGAAACTCAAAAAGAGCAATTAATGTGCCTTGCGATATTTCTGGCTGATATGGAGTATAGGCGGTTAGAAATTCAGAACGCTGTATAATATGGTCAACAGTTGCCGGAACATGGTGGTAATAGCAGCCAGCACCAAGGAAAAAAGGAGCCTTAGATGCAGAAACATTCTCATTAGCAAAATTTGCAAGTTTTCGTTCAACCGCAAGCTCGCTTTGCTTTAATGGCAAATTAGCCAAACCATCAATTTTCGAAGCATTGGGAATATTTTTAAACAGATCATCGACAGAATTAACTCCTATAGAGGCAAGCATATCCTGACGATTTTTCTTAGTCTGTGGTAAATAGCGCATATTTTTCCTTTTAGTTGACAATGCACAAAATAAATACTGGAGAAGGTAAATCTAGCTATAAAAACAGACCCCATATATTAAATATATGGGGTAATAAATTAACATATAAAAAATACGAACTTATACTATCCAAGAGACTCTATATATTCTCTATAGGTATCTTCATCCATAAGATCAGCAAGCTCTTCCTGATCTTCATCAGTTACTTTCATTCTTATAATCCAGCCATCTTCCATAGAGCCGTTCATAATTTCAGGATCATCCTGAAGTGCCTGATTAACTTCAACAATTTCACCGCTTAAAGGGCTGTAAACTTCACTTGCGGCCTTAACAGACTCAATAACAGCAAAGTCTTCACCCACACTAATTTTATCACCAACTTCAGGGAGTTCTACATAAACAAGTTCACCCAATGCATTTTTTGCATATTCAGTTATGCCTATAGTAGCTATATCATCCTCTACAATTATCCATTCATGGTCTTCAGTAAATTTTAAACTATTTCCCATTTACAAATCTCCGTATTTTTCTGTCATATTCCCTGTTTTGATTATAGGTAACTATAAATGAAATCAACCATTATTTTTCTTAATTGATTTTGTTTTTGGCTCAATAAATGGCATTTGCGCAACTTTGGCCGTAATATCTCTTCCTCTTACTCTTATACAAACATCTGTGTCAACTTTTGAGAAGTTAATATCAACATATCCCTGACCTATAGATTCTTTCAAACTTGGAGAAAATCCACCGCTTGTTAAATCACCTATTTTTTTTCCATCGATGCTATATATTTCAGCACCTCCGCGCGCTACTCCCTTGCCTGTAAGTTTAATACCTACACGCTTTTTACTAATACCGTCAGACCTATCTTTTATAACGCGTTTTGCGCCTATGAAATTATCATTTACTTTGGATACAACCCAGCCTAAATCTGCTTCTATTGGAGAAGTATCAGCATCAATATCATTGCCATATAATGGATATCCCATTTCAAGGCGTAATGTATCGCGCGCGCCCAAACCAATTTCTTTTACCAGTTTGTTTTCCAGCAATAAATTCCATAAATCTTTTGCATCAGATTCATGTACGCTGATCTCAAAGCCATCTTCACCAGTATAACCCAAACGGCTGATAAATATTTCAGCGCCATTACTTATCTTTGCTTTTTGCATACTCATATATGTTTGGCCATCAATGTCAGCATCTGTAATTTTAGCTAAAACTTCCTGAGCTTTTGGCCCTTGCAAGGCAATTAACGCGCGATCAGATAATTCCTCAAACTGCACTGAATCTGGAAGATTTTTCTTAATCCAGGCAATATCTTTTTCTTTGCAGCCTGCATTAATTACCAGGAAAAAATCATCATCATCAAGGCGCGTTATTATAAGATCATCAATAATTCCGCCTTCTTCGTTGGTAAGTACTGTATATTTCGCCCTTCCGTGGGGAGTCTTAGTAAAAGGTGAGGGTGTAATATATTCCATGAACTGGGTTGCGCCTTGTCCTTTTAAGGTCACTTGTCCCATATGGGAAACATCAAATATGCCTGCGTTTGAGCGAACCCATTCATGCTCCTTTACTATGCCTTCCTCATATTGGATAGGCATATCATAGCCCGCAAATGAAACCATTTTAGCGTTATGTTTTACATGTAAATCGTATAAAGGAGTTTTCTTATCAGTCATATCCTGCCTTTTATTTATTATGATTTTTTGCGTATTTCCTCAATTGTTTCAGCGCCAATTCCCCAATTTGCCGGATCAACTTCTTCAATAACAACATGGGTCCTGGCGTGGGGCTTATTCAACACGTCATATAATACTTGTGTCATTTTTTCTATTATTTGCTTTTTCTCTTCTTTTGTTGCAGTACCTGCAAGCCTTACATTTACATGTGGCATTGTATTTACTCCTTAAATATATATTTAATTAGTCAGTTAAGTCAGACCAGATTTTTTTAACTTTCTTGAAAAATTTTTCTACTTCCGGATTTGTTCCGCGTCCATTTAAAGATTCAAACTCTTCAAGCAGTTCTTTTTGCCTTTTGGATAATTTAACCGGAGTTTCTACTTGCAAATGTATGTACATATCACCACGGCGGCCACCGCTGCGCATTACCGACATACCTTTGCCTCTTAATCGTAGCTTATCAGAAGATTGAGCGCCAGGATTAACTGTTAATTTAGCTCTGGTTCCTTCAATAACAGGAACTTCCACATCTCCTCCTAAAGCAGCTGTTGTCATTTTTATTGGTACCTGACAGTGCAAATCATTACCTTCTCTTATAAAAAAGTCATGATCTTTAACCGATACAAATATATATAAATCTCCTGCAGGCCCGTTACGTGGACCCACTTCGCCTTCACCACTCAGGCGAATTCTTGTTCCATCTTCAACACCTTCAGGGATAGTAACGGATAAAGTTTTTTCTTTGCGAATTCTTCCTTCTCCAGCGCAGCTATTACAAGGATCTTTAATAACTTTTCCTGCGCCGTGACATGATGTACATGTGCGTTCAATCGTAAAGAATCCCTGCTGCATGCGAACTTTTCCTGCGCCATTACATGTTGGGCAGTGAGCTGCTGCAGATTTATCTTTGCTTCCCGTAGAATTACAACTACTACAGCCAACAGAAGTCGTAAACTTAATTTGTTGTTGTTTGCCTTTGAAAGCTTCTTCTAACGATATTGATAAATTATAACGTAAATCTGAACCGCGAGAGGCCGCAGCTCTGGCACCACCTGCCTGGCGTCCGCCCATAAAGTCGCCAAATAAATCACCAAATATATCACCAAAATGACTTTGCGGATCAAATCCAGCTCCGCCGAATCCTCCTCCTGCGCTACCGCCACCATTTTCAAATGCTGCATGCCCATAGCGATCATAAGCGGCACGTTTTTGTTCATCTTTTAGAATTTCATAAGCTTCAGCTGCTTCTTTGAATTTTGCTTCAGCTTCTTTATCTCCCGGATTACGGTCAGGGTGATATTTCATTGCTTGTTTGCGATAGGATTTTTTCAGCTCGTCGGCATTAGCATCCTTGTTAACCCCAAGAATATCATAATAATCGCGCTTACTCATCTTTTCTCCGTAACTTAATTAGTGCCTGTGCAAATCTTTTTAAAACGGCCAAAACCATATAGTCATTACAAAAGGCAAAAGCAATATAATAATGAAAATATTTAGGGCACTATTGTCAAAACCAGAAAAGCCCACCCCATAAGGCGGGCCTTTCTTTTTATTTACCTTAAAATGACAAAATAAAACAAGTCAGTTAAGGCTAAAAAAAATTAGCCGTTAGTACCGTTTTTCTTGTCGCCGTCATCTCCTCCAACTTCTTCGAAATCAGCGTCAACAACATTATCATCGTCATCAGACTTACCTGAAGCAGATTCTGAGTTTTCAGCAGCTGCCTCAGCCTGTGATGCAGCATAAACAGCTTCGCCTAGTTTCATAGAAGCCTGAACAAGCTCCTCTGTTTTTGCTTTTACTGAATCAGTATCTGTATCCTCTTTTTCTATTTCTTCTTTCAAGGAGGCAATTGCATCTTCAATATTTTTCTTTTCATCTGCGCCGATTTTATCTCCATGTTCTTTTAGAGATTTTTCAGTGGAGAAAATCATCGCGTCAGCCTGGTTTTTAGCTTCAACTTTTTCACGCAGTTTTTTATCTTCTTCTGCGTGAGATTCAGCATCTTTTACCATTTTTTCAATATCGCTATCTTCAAGTCCGCCTGAAGCCTGAATAACTATTTTCTGCTCTTTACCAGTTGCTTTGTCAGCAGCAGAAACATTAACAATACCGTTAGCATCAATGTCAAAAGTCACTTCAATTTGTGGCATTCCGCGTGGAGCAGGAGGAATATCCTCTAAATTAAACTGACCAAGTGGCTTATTATCAGCTGCCATTTCGCGCTCACCCTGGAATACACGTATAGTCACCGCTGACTGGTTATCATCAGCCGTTGAAAATACCTGACTTTTCTTAGTTGGGATAGTAGTATTACGCTCAATTAATCTTGTAAATACGCCACCTAATGTTTCGATGCCCAAAGATAAAGGAGTTACATCAAGAAGTAATACATCCTTAACGTCGCCTTGTAATACACCAGCCTGAATTGCAGCACCCATAGCCACAACCTCATCAGGATTTACACCTTTATGAGGAGCTTTGCCGAAGAATTTTTCTACAGCCTGTTGTACTTTAGGCATACGAGTCATACCACCAACCAATACAACATCATCTATATCACTTGCTTTTAGACCAGCATCTTTAAGAGCTTTTTTGCAAGGCTCGATAGTGCGTGTAATTAAATCATCAACCAAAGCTTCAAGTTTAGCACGAGAAAGCTTTATATTCATATGTTTAGGGCCGCTGGCATCAGCTGTGATATATGGTTGGTTGATTTCAGTTTCATTGGCACTTGATAGCTCAATCTTAGCTTTTTCAGCAGCTTCTTTAAGACGTTGTAATGCCAGTTTATCTTTGCTTAAGTCAATTCCCTGATCTTTTTTGAATTCATCAACCAGATATTTAAGCAGAACCTGATCAAAATCAGCACCGCCTAGGAATGTATCGCCATTAGTTGCTTTTACTTCAAAAACGCCATCGCCAATTTCAAGGATAGAAACGTCAAAAGTACCACCACCAAGGTCATAAACAGCAATAGTTTTACCATCATTTTTATCCATACCATAGGCAAGGGCAGCAGCTGTTGGCTCGTTAATTATACGTAGAACTTCAAGACCGGCAATTTTACCGGCATCTTTAGTAGCCTGACGTTGCGCATCATCAAAATATGCAGGAACAGTAATAACTGCCTTGTCAACTGTTTCGCCAAGGTAGCTTTCAGCTGTTTCCTTCATTTTTTGTAAAGTAAATGCACTGATCTGACTTGCAGAATATTCTTTATCTTTAACTTTAACCCATGCGTCACCATTTTTAGCCTTAACAATTTTGTAAGGTACGTGCTTCATGTCTTCTTTAGTTATAGGATCATCAAATGTACGACCGATCAGACGCTTTGCCTCATAGATAGTTCCTTCAGGGTTAGTAGTAGCTTGACGTTTTGCCGACTCACCAATCAAACGCTCGCCTGAGTCTGTGAACGCTACTATCGAAGGAGTTGTTCTTTTACCTTCACTATTTTCAACTACTTTAGCATTCTTGCCATCCATGATCGCAACACATGAGTTAGTAGTTCCCAAATCAATTCCAATTACTGCCATAACGCAAAATCCTTATTTACATTTGAATAAATTAAATAAAATCCATATTTTTTAGAGCCTATAACGCTCTTAAGCACATATATAGGAGCTGTTTTTTCAGTTACAAGAGGTTGTAATAATTTTTTTGGAAATTTTATTTATTTTCTAAATTAAGCTGCGGGCTATATAATTTTATAAGTATTTTTGTTTGAATGTTATGTCTTTGTGATATAGGTTTTATGCTTTCTTAGGCAATAAATTTTATTTTGGTATATTTTATGAGTACTTTTGTAAGCCAAGCTTTGGCCTTTGATCTTGAAAGAGGACAGGAATTATTTAATAGAGCCGCTAATTACATAAAGTATGGAGATGGGCAAAGTGCAATGGATTTATTTCCAGAAATACAGCGTTTAGGGTTTATTGACCATTGTGATGAAGGGGGAAATAATTTAATATATTTAACTATATCGCACTTAACTCCATCGCTCCCAACTCCATCGAGCCACGATGATATAACATCATACTGGGAGGATATGAGATTTCGTGACAATTTAGTTGAATATTTATTAAATAAAGGTTGTTCTTTTTTTAAGGAAAATAACGAAGGTTTTAAGCCTCGTGATTTATTGAGTGATGAAACTTTTAAAGATGCGCAATTAAAAGTATTGATTAATACTGAATTACGGCGACGACAAGAAAGAGAAGAATATCTTGCTCAACTGCCGCCTTTCTCGCAGTTGGAGGAAGAGAATTACAGACTAATGTGTGAGCGTGGTAAGCTAATACAAAAAAATGCTGAGCTTGAAAGGCAGTTACGTGATGCTCAAAGTCAAATATCTGTTCTAGAAAAACGGTTGGAAGACTTAGGATATAATGAAGAGCGACAGTTCTATGATGATGGGCCTCAGTCTATGGAAGGTCAAACTATCGTACCTTCGGCAGCAGTGGGAGCTGTAGAGAGAGGTTTTCAGCAAGGAACTGCTTCGTCATTTTTTACTGGTAGTGATGCTGCTTATGGATATTCTTTAACTGGTAGTGGAGAACCTTCTGCAGCGAGAGCTGAAAGGAGAGGTGTTAATCAAGGAACTGCTTCGTCATTTTTTACTGGTAGTGATGCTGCTTATGGATATTCTTTAACTGGTAGTGGAGCACCTTCTGCAGCAGAGGGAGCTGGAAGGAGAAGTGTTAATCAAGGAATCACCTCATTATCTTTTACTGCTACTTCTAGTTTCGAAGGCTTGTCTGCTCTTCCGATGTTGCCTTTTGAAGTAGTTAGAGCTGGGCAGCAAACACAGCAAGAAGCAAGAGGTGTTCAAGGCGGTTTTGTTAATGGATTGCAGGCTCAGCGACAACAAGATTCTCATACCCCGCATTCTTATGAAGGGAGTGATGTTTCAGGTGATGAACGGAGTGGAGATGAAGTTTATCCAAATGGAGGATTGTTTCCCTCTACTAATTGCAGAGGCGGATTTGGTGGTCGCGGAGCTTCTGGTTAGCTAAATTTTTAGAAGTTTTTTATTGCAACAGTAAGCCCTTCAATTGAAGGTATTATGATGGATGTATATTTGCTGCTGTCACTAAGTCTTTGATTAAACTGACGTATCGCGTTATAGCTTTTTAGTGATGTGCCTTCGGGGAGTTCTTTTTCAGATTTATATATATGCCCGAAAAACAGGGTGTTGTCGCCAATTATAAGCCCACCTTTGCGTATGTTTTTTTCTGCCCAGTCAAGATAGCTGCAATAACCTCCTTTATCGGCGTCAATAAATATCATATCAAATGGGCCTGCCTCCGATATTTCTTCAAGTAATTCTACCGCGTCACCTTCAAGTAAGGTTATTTTATCTGCAACAGCGCATTTCTCAAAATTTTGTAAAGATGGTTCTATGCGCTTATAATTTCTTTCAATTGCATATAAATGCCCGTCGTCAGGTAAGGCCTTTGCCATGCATATTGCTGAATATCCGGCTAGTACTCCCACTTCTACAATTTTTTTAGCACCGCATAATTTTGCCAAAAAATGGATTAATTTGCCCTCTTCAGGGCCAATTTGCATTATGCGCTCTTCGGTTGGTAATTCCTGGCCAACTTCAGAAAGTGCATCACATTGAAGGGCAAAAAGTTCCCTTATATATTCCAGCTCTTTTGAATTATGTTTATCTCTGCTCATATTGTGTAGTTCTACATATATTTTTTAATGAATGCAATTGGCTAAATAATAAGGTGCAAAATTAATGCTCCTTCTTGCAACTATATAAGTAATATAGTATCTACAGCAAAATGAAAAAAGTTTTAGGAATAGAAACTAGCTGCGATGAAACCGCGGTTGCCATAGTTTCGAGCGATAAAAAAATTCTTTCTCATCTGGTTTATTCGCAAATCAGGGAGCATGAGGCTTATGGTGGAGTTGTGCCAGAAATTGCCGCGCGTGCGCATATTGAGGCATTGGAAAGCATGATAAAGCAGGCTATGCTTGAAGCAAAGATTGATAATTTTTCTGATCTTGATGCTATTGCCGTAACCTCAGGGCCGGGATTAATCGGGGGTGTTATTGTTGGAGTTATGACGGCAAAAGGTATTGCTTCTGCTGCAAATATTCCTCTTATTGGGGTTAATCATCTTGAAGGTCATGCTCTTACAACACGTCTTACTGATGATATAGAATTTCCATTTCTGCTTTTATTGGTATCAGGTGGGCATTGCCAGATATTGGCTGTTGAGGCAGTGGGCAAATATACAAAAATAGGAGGCACAATTGATGATGCCGTAGGTGAGGCATTTGATAAAGTTGCCAAAATGCTTAAACTTCCATATCCGGGTGGTCCAAAAGTTGAGCAGCTTGCTAAAGATGGTGATGAAAATCGTTTTGACTTTCCTCGTTCATTTAAAGGAAAAAAGCATTGTGATTTTTCATTTTCTGGCCTTAAAAGCTCGGTAAAGCGTCAGATAGATAAGTTAGAAAATATCTCTGAAAAAGATAAGTCTGATATATGCGCTTCTTTTCAGCTATGCGTTAAGGAGATACTTCAGGATCGTGTATCAAGAGCAATTAAAATATTTTCAAAGCAATATCCAAATGCCAAAAATATTGTTGTATCAGGTGGGGTTGCTGCAAATAAATATTTAAATGCAGCCTTAAGTGAAACTGCAGCAATGTATAATTTTACCCTTAGCGCTCCTGAGATGAAACTATGTACTGATAATGGAGCTATGATCGCCTGGGCTGGTATTGAAAGGTTGCAGCTTGGGCTAACTGATCCTTTATCAATTGTGCCTAAAGCCAGATGGCCGTTGGAAGATTTAAAGTCTTAAGTATTACATGGTTTTCAAAAGCGTATGTGTTTTTATTATTTTCTGCTGTAAATAAAAAGCATATTTACTATGCTAGGCAATGTTTCTTAAAATTTAAGGATTATTTGTGAGTTCACAAAGATTAGCAAATATAGGCGTTTTTTTAAAGCGTATTATGCATAGTCGCCATTTAGCGATTATTCTTGCTATAGTTTGTGCCTTTTCAATTAGTGCAACATATCTTGCTATTTTTGAAAGTGGATATTTATTTGCTACGGCACCTGAAGATGTGTTGTGGCTTGTCCTGTTTGACATGATCCTGCTGTTAATGCTTATTGCTATCATCGCCAGAAGAATAGTGCAGATGATAGTTGCGCGTAGAAAAGGCTCGGTTGGATCAAGATTGCAGACTCGTATTGTTGTAATGTTTTCGATGATATCGATTATTCCAACCGTGTTAATGGCATTATTTTCAACATTGTTTTTTCACTATGGAATACAAACATGGTTTGATAATAAGGTAAATACAGCAATTGATGGATCTCTTAATATTGCAAAATCATATTTGACCGAGCATAAGAAAAATATTCGCGCCGATGTTTTAGGAATGGCAAATGACATAGATCGTGACGCACATAATTTGCGGCGAGACCCAAGGCCATTTAGTAAAAAATTATCCATATTGGCAGGTATAAGAAAACTGCCTGAGGCACTTGTTTTTCAGACTATAGGTGATAGAAAAAAAATACTTGCCAGTAGCAGCCTTGCATTCTCTTTGCAGTTGGTTGTAGGTGATTTATCTGATGATGTAATCAGAAGAGCAGCCAAGGGAGAGCTGGTTATATTAACATCTAACGGCGATGACAGGGTTATAGCTTTAATACGTCTGGATAGTTTTTTTGATTCATATCTTTTGGTAGGAAGATTTGTTGATAACAGAATTCTCAGCTATATTGAGCTTACATCGGGGGCGGCAAATGAATATATGCGTCTTAAGGAAAATGTATCGGACATACAAATTAAATTTTTGGCTATCTATGTAATTGTTTCGTTATTAGTTTTATTGGCGGCAATTTGGCTTGGTTTATTATTTGTATTTAAGATAGTCACTCCAATAAGTGAGCTGGTTTCGGCAACTCAAAAAGTCAGGGGAGGGGATTTATCTGCCAGGGTAAAAGAAGGTCATTATAATGATGAAATAGCAACATTAGGTCGCGCTTTTAATAGTATGACAGAGCAGCTTGAGAAGCAAAGAAGAGAGCTGGTTTCAGCTCAGCGCAGATCGGCATGGGCTGATGTTGCACGCAGAATTGCTCATGAAATAAAAAATCCTCTTACGCCAATTCAGCTTGCATCTGACAGGTTAAAGAAAAAATATTCGTCGCAGGTTGAAGACAGTAAAACTTTTGAAAAATATTTAGATACTATTATTCGCAATGTTTCTGATATTGGAAATATGGTTGAGGAATTTTCCAGTTTTGCAAGAATTCCAGCGCCGGTATTTAGTATAAATAATATTTGTGAAATCTGTAAGGAAATGATTTTCTCGCGCGAATGCCTGAAGAACGATAATATTTATAACTTATCTCTTCCTGATAAAAATATAAAAATAAATTGTGATCCAAGCCAGATTACGCGTGTTTTAACAAATATTTTGAAGAATGCTGAAGAATCGATCTCAGAAATGCAGCAAACGCAAAAAAATATTAGAGGTAATATTAGCGTTGAAGTAACTGAGAAGGAAGGATATTGTTTCATAGAGATTGTAGATAACGGAAAAGGTTTTGCAGAATCTACAATTCAACGTTTGACGGAACCATATGTGACGACTAAAAGTAAAGGTACTGGTTTGGGTCTTGCGATTGTTAAAAAAATTGTAGAAGATCACAACGGTGATTTAGTATTTGAGAATGTTAAGGGCGGTGCTAAGGTTATTTTATCCTTTCCCGTTGCTGGCAAACAATAATATTAGACGAAGTTGGTTAATATATTAATGGGCAAAGTATGGCATTAGATATTCTTGTTGTTGATGATGAAGAAGATATTAGAGATATGGTTTCTGATATTCTTATGGATTCGGGATATTCTCCAAGGGTTGCAAGTAACAGCACAAGTACTATGAATGCTATCAATGAACGTGTTCCATCAGCAATAATACTGGACATATGGCTGCAAGGAAGCGAGCTTGATGGTTTGGGAATATTAGAAGCTGTGAAGAAAAAACATTCTGATTTGCCAGTTATAATGATTAGTGGGCATGGAAGTATTGAAACAGCTGTTAATGCTATAAAATTAGGAGCCTATGATTATATTGAGAAGCCTTTTAAAGAAGATAAACTATTGCTATTAATCAGACGCGCGATAGAGGCTTCGCGCTTAAAGGCAGAAAATGATAAATTCAAGATTTATGGTCATCAGGAGCCTGGGCTGATAGGAACTTCGCAAGCTATTGTTAAATTGCGGTCATTAATTGATAGGGTGTCAACTACGGAGAGTCGTGTTTTGTTGACAGGGCCTTTGGGATGCGGAAAAGAATCTTTTGCTCAATTAATTCATAAACAATCAAGAAGGTCTAAAAATCCTTTTGTAACTGTTAATGTTGCAAGTGCAGATCCAGAT
Organism: Rickettsiales bacterium; assembly: GCA_028223895.1. GTDB lineage: Bacteria > Pseudomonadota > Alphaproteobacteria > Rickettsiales > UBA6187 > JAOIVE01. The sequence goes on along the minus strand of JAOIVE010000025.1, from coordinate 5,094 downwards.
AGTCTTGAAGAGGAGTTATTCGGTGTTGAAGATAATGGTAAAATTCTTGGCGCTCCGGTAAAAATTGGTGCTCTTGAAAGAGCTCATGGTGGCACTTTATTTATAGAAGAAGTGGCAGATTTAAGCCCTGAAATACAAAGTAAGTTAACGCAATTTTTACAAAGAAATAGTTTCTGTAGAAAAGGTGGTAATAAGCCAGTAAAGGTTGATGTGAGAATTATAACGTCAAGCAGCAAGAATCTTCTTAAGCTGGTAGAAAAAAAGCTGTTCAGGGAAGATTTATATTATCGTCTTAATGTTGCTTCTTTGAGTATTCCGCCGATAAAAGACAGAAAGAAAGATATTAATCTTTTGGTGCAGTATTTTATAAGAAACTGTTCCGGCAGGCTTGGTGTTGCTCCAAGACAGTTGGACTCTAGTGCTATGGCTGCTATGGAGATGTATGACTGGCCGGGCAATATACGACAGATTAGAAATGTTATTGAAAAATTATTAATAATGCCAATAGATGGTGATAGCGACGTTATATCTTCATCTATGCTTCCGGCAGAAATTGTATCTCCTGATGATGTTCCCCAGGAAGTTAGCGATAATTTTTCTGATATAATTTCTCTTTCTTTAAGGGATGCAAGGCGTGTTTTTGAGGTTAGATATTTAAAAGCTCAGCTAAATAGATTTGGTGGTAATATATCTCAGACTGCGTCTTTCATTGGAATGGAAAGATCGGCATTTCATCGCAAGATCAAGCAGCTTGAGATTTGCAGTGATGAATAAATTCTAACAAATTATAGGTTAATAATGAAAATAATAGTTTGTGGTGCAGGACAGGTTGGTACATCAATTGCGCGACAATTAACTGTAGAAGATAATGATGTAATTGTTATCGATAAATCTGTAGAGCTAATACAGCAAATTAGCGATACTCTTGACGTAAAAGCTATTGTTGGATGTCCTTCTCATCCAACATTACTTGAGAGTGTTGGTGCAGCTGATGCAGACATGATAATTGCAGTAACGCTTTCAGATGAGCTTAATATGATTGCCTGTCAGGTGGCGCACTCATTATTTAATGTTCCAACTAAAATAGCGCGTATACGTAATCAGAATTATCTTCAGCTGGAATGGAGTCATTTATATAGACATGATCACTTGCCAATTGACTATATTATTTCTCCTGAAATTGAAGTTGCAAGGGCGGTTATTCATCGCTTAAATGTTCCAGGAGCGGTGGATACAATTCCATTTGCAGATGGTAAAGTTAAGGTTATTGGTCTTCGTTGTACTTTAGACTGCCCAATGATTAATATGCCATTATATAAAATTCAGGAAAAATGTACTGATTTAAACACTTCGATTTTGGGGGTTATGAGAGATGATGATTTCATGGTTGCCTCCGAAGATGTGGTGCTAATAGAAGGTGATGAACTATATTTTTCATGTGAGGATTCTCAAGTTAAGTCTGCTATGGCTTTGTTTGGTCATGAAGAGCAGGAGGCTCACCGCTTAGTTATTATTGGTGGCGGAAATATAGGATTGTTTCTTGCTGAGCATCTTGAAAAGGATGAAACAGATATAAGAATAAAGCTTATTGAGGTAAATAAAGAGCGTGCAGAATATGTTGCAGACAGGCTTTCAAGAACTACAGTAATAAATGGTAGCGCATTATCGCAGGAAATACTTGAAGAGGCTAATGTTGCAGGTGCAGAGACTGTAATTGCCGTTTCTAATGATGATGAAGTTAATATACTTTCATCATTGCTTTCAAAGCGTTTTGGTTGTGATCGCTCTGTAACTTTGGTAAATAACGCGGCATCATATTCGCCATTGGTTTCATCATTAGGTATTGATGTTGCTGTTAATCCGCGTGAAATTACTGTTTCTAGTATTTTGCAACATATAAGAAAAGGGCGCATATTATCGGTGCATTCAATATGTAAAGGTAAGGCTGAGATAGTTGAGGCCGAAGCGGTTGAATCATCTCCGATAATTGGTAAAACAATATATAATCTTGCTCTTCCATATGGAATTGTAGTTGGTGCTATAGTTAGGAAGGATGAAATAATTATTCCTGATGAAGATACTGTTATACATATAGGTGACAGGATTATAATTTTGAGCCAATCCAGCGTTGCTAAAAAAGTCGAAAAAATATTTTCTGTAAAATTTGAATTTTTCTAATAAGGATACATAGATGCCACGTTTTAGTTATGTAAATGGAGCTTTTGTTCCCCATGATATCGCTATGGTTCATATCGAAGATCGGGGCTATCAGTTTTCTGATGGCGTTTACGAGGTAATATCTTACAAGGATAATAAGTTAGTTGATTGGACAGAGCATAGTGTGCGTTTGGTTAACTCTCTTGATGGTTTGAAAATTCCCCACCCTGTTTCTATGCGTGCGCTTGAGTTGTTGGCAAACGAGTTATTCAGGCGTAATTTTATGAAAAATGGGTGTATTTATATTCAAATTACACGCGGAGTTGCGCCAAGGAACCATCAATTTCCAGAATATACAAACCCATCTCTTGTTATGACAGTTAGCAGGCCTGCTTTGCCTTCAAAGAAAAAATATGAAAAAGGTGTTTCGGTTATTACTTGTGTTGATAATCGCTGGGGGCGCCCCGATTATAAAACTATATCTTTATTGCCAAATATTATGGCAAAGCAAAATTCTGTTGAACATTCATGTGAAGAGGCAATTTTTATAAATGAAGATGGTTTTGTTACCGAAGGCAGTGCGACTAACTTTTTTATTATAGATAAAGAAGGGGTGTTGCGGACTCATCCGGCAGATGAGCATATTTTAGGTGGAATAACCAGATCTATGGTGATAAAAGCTGCTAAGGATAATAAAATTACTGTTAAAGAAGAGCCTTTTACTTTAAAAGACGTGTTTAACGCAAGTGGTGCTTTTATAACATCAACAACTAAAAATATATTGCCGGTAACTGTTGTAGATGGCAAAACTATTGGCAATGGTGATGTTAGTCAGTTGACCGAAAAACTTATGAAATTACATTTGGATATGATTAATGCCCAATAAACCAAAAGCCATATTATTTGATTGGGATAATACTTTGGCCGATACATGGCCGATAATCCATAAATCATTGGAGCAAACATTTATAGATATGGGCAAAACTCCATGGACTTTTGAACAGACAAAAGACCGTGTTCATAAGTCTTTGCGCGATTCATTTCCTGAAATATTTGGTGATTGCTGGCAGGAAGCAGGTGATAAATATCTAAAATATTTTGAAGATATACATCTGGAAAAGCTAATACCTCTAAATGGTGCAAAAGATACGCTTGATGCTTTGCTTGATAGTGGTATATATCTTGCGGTGGTAAGCAATAAAACAGGCTATAATTTACGAGCTGAAGTTAGTCATCTTGGTTGGGATAAATATTTCTCAAAAGTTATAGGAGCCAAAGATGTTGATGAAGATAAGCCTTCACCTAAGCCCGTTCATGCAGCATTAGATGGTAGTGGTATAGTTGCAGGTTCGGATGTGTGGTTTATTGGAGATTCTCTAAGTGATATGCAATGTGCGTATAATTGTGGATGTATCCCTGTGTTTTATGGAGATCAGGATATAAAAGATCCTAAATTTGCCGATTATCAGCCTCAGCATCATGCTATAGATCATGCGCAATTATTAAAAATAATTGATGAGCATTTAATATAATATATTTATGACTAAAACTCTTATAATACATACTGAAACAAAGCAAAATCCAAGAAATTTGCCAGCCTCATATGGGAGGACTGTACAAAGCAAATTAGAAGAGGCTGAAGGTTTAGCGCATGCTATATCACTTGATATATGCAAATCTGAAATTGTTAATATTAATAAAATTGCCCCATCTACCCATATTGGTAAAGGTAAGGTGGAGGAATATGCATCTTATGTGAAGGCTGAGTCTATAGATTTGGTGATTATTAATACTGATATTAGTCCTATTCAGCAGCGTAATTTAGAAACAGCCCTTAATTGTAAGGTTATTGATCGTACAGCTTTGATATTGGAAATTTTTGGTGAACGGGCGCAAACAAAAGAAGGAAGTTTGCAAGTTGAGCTTGCATCTTTGGAATATCAAAAATCAAGATTAGTAAGGTCGTGGACGCATCTTGAGCGCCAAAGAGGTGGCGGAGGATTTCTGGGTGGTCCGGGGGAAACTCAGATTGAATCTGACCGAAGGGCAATAAACACCAGAATCAATAATATTAAAGGGCACTTAAAAAAAGTTGTTAAAACCAGAGACTTACATCGCAAATCTCGTAAGAAAGTTCCATATCCAATAGTTGCTTTGGTAGGTTATACAAATGCTGGAAAATCAACATTGTTTAATTATATAACAAAATCAGATGTTTTTGCCCAAGATGCACTGTTTGCAACTTTAGACCCGACTATGCGTCTTATTGAATTGCCATCAAAAGATAAAATAATAATGTCTGACACGGTGGGATTTATTTCAGAGTTGCCAACGCAATTAGTAGCTGCTTTTAGAGCAACATTAGAAGAAGTAATTGAGGCAGATATTATCTTGCATGTGCGCGATATTTCTCATCAGGATACTGAATCGCAAAAGCAGGATGTCATAGATATAGTAACATCACTTGGCGTTGAAGAAAAAATAATGAAAAGCGCAATTGAGGTGCTAAATAAAATAGATTTGCTTGATGATGAATATAGACAAAATCTGATTGATAAAAGTTCAAATAAATTGGAAATAGCATGTATATCTGCTGTAAGTGGTCAGGGTGTTGAAGATTTACTTGAGTCTATAGCTAAAATGGTGACGGCTGAGCATCTGACAAAAGAAGTGGTTTTGGATATAAAAGATGGTCAAATACTCGCATGGATTTATAAAAATTCAGAAGTTATTTCGCGCCATGATGACGAATATTCGATAAAATTATCTATAAAAATATCAGCTAAGGATTTTGGCCGTCTAAATAAGATGATGCAAAAAGACTAATAATCCTCTCCCACGGAGAGAAGGAACTTAAGGGTGCAATATAAATGATCCTCTTTCTTGTGGGAGAGGTAACAAAAGGGGCGCGCCTTATATGTCATTCCCGCACTCACC
>JAOIVE010000024.1 GCA_028223895.1 Rickettsiales bacterium | reverse complement strand
AGAGGAGAGGAATTCCTATGACTATAGATTTCGGAACCATTGTTCAGCAAAATGGCAGGACTACCGCTTCTGGTTTTGCATCTGGTCTTGATAGTAAATCACTTATTGATGGAATTCTTGAAGGGCAGACAGTTGCTACCGACAGACAGCAGGATACTATAGACCTCAACTCAAATAAATTAACTGCAATTGCAGAAATGCAAACATTGCTGGAGCGCTTTAAGACTACAGCAGATTTTCTAAGAAGTCCTCCCGGGGTAAAAAACAGCTCAAGTGATTTGTTTAAATATACAAGTGCTACGGTTACATCTAACACTTCGATTGCAGCATCTACATATTTAAATGTTACAACGACTCCTGGCGCGGTTGTCGGAAATAAGACTATAACTGATATAGCACTTGCAAAAGAGCAGATAATAAGGCTTTCGGGATTTACAAGTGACACAAGTGATGTAGTTAAAAATACTAGCGTAACAGATGACTATTCTGCGGTTTTGGGTACGGTTCCTGGTACTGTTTTAAATACCACAACACCTGTTACTTTTTCAAATGATCAGGCAGGAACAAGAGCTAGTATAGATATAGTTTTTGGTACTCAGAATGTATTTAATGCATCAGATAACATAGTTTTTGGATCTACAACAATTACATTTGGCGGTGGTGGAGGTAACGATATTGATATATCAGCTGCAACTACCGTTTCGGCAAAGGTTTCTGCCATTGCAGCCAGAATGAATGCTATAACATCAGGGGATGAATCAAAATATGTTTATATAGCACATGGTGAGACTTTAACGGTTGAGCGCGCAGAAGTTGGTGCTAATGCTGATATTGGAATAAATGGCGCTGTTGGCACAAATTTAAATATTACGGCGAATTTTTCTAATACAGATACTACACAGACAGTAAAAATTGGCAGTCAGGACGCTTCAAATAATCCTGCTGGTGGTGCTCTTAATTCATTGGGAACAGAAGGAGCATTGTCGGCTAAGGCAACTTTGGATATAGTCTTTGGTCCTGAAAATAATTTTGAAAAACAAGATAGTATTACATTTGGCGCTACTAAAATTACATTTGGTGGTACAGGCGGAAATGATATAGATATATCTTCTGCAGCAACTGTATCTGCAAAACTTGCGGCCATAGTAACCCGCATGAATGCTGTAACTACAGGAACAGAGGCCAATACAAACTATACATATTCATCAAGTGGCAACACATTAACCATAACTCGTGATACTGTAGGAGCGTTAGCTACAATTGGCAGTGATTTAACCGTTACTTCTGATTTTTCTAAAGGAAATTCAACAACAGCATCTACAAGTGACGATAAGACACAAACTGTTCAGATAGGAAATAAAGCTGCAAGCAACGCATCGGTAAGCGGAACTGTAAGTGCAAATGGAATTGATGGGTATCCTGCTCCGACTAAAGCAAATATCAAGGTTAAATTTGGCTCTCAAAATGAATTTGATCTTTCTTCTGATAGTATATCATTTGGTTCCACTACGGTTACTTTTGCTACTCCGGGAACTGGTGACGCCGGAGATGTTTTGGACATCACTGGAGAGACTACTTTATTACAAAGATTAACGCATGTTGTTAATCACATGAATAAAAAAACTACTGGTGAAGAGGCTGGCTATAATTATAGTTTAGTTAATGAAGGTAGCGGTGAATATAGTATATTGGTTACAAGAGAAGTGTTTGGAAAACATGCAACTGTTGACACAGATATGACAGTTGCAAGTAACTTCTCTAGTGGAAGTACAAATCAAGTCGTTACATTAGGATTTGGTGGCGCGTTGGCTGTAGGGCCAAGTAATGGAAGTCAGACATCTAAAGTTAATGTAAATGGCACTGAGGGTGTTGATGTTACAACTATTACAGATGCAAACACTACTCACACAACTACATTGTCAGGTGCTATAACTATGAATACTCCTGTATATGTAGCAGGATCAAGCGATGGTCTTACATTCACTCCAAATCAGATAATTTTTAAGGCTACTGTTGGTGGTGAAAATTATACTTCAAGACCTGTTATTCTAGATGGTGGATCTTTGACTGGAGGTGGTGGAAGTGGAACTAATAATTTTGGCGACGCAATAGCAGCCGGTACTGTTATAACTTTTATAAAAGACGATCAATCTGATGATTCAACCGGTCAGCGTGACGTTGCGTTTAATTTGGTAGTAGGTAATGCAACAACTATAGCAGATTCAGCGGCAGCTACTACTTATGCTACGACCAGCATAAAGAATGTTTTAGATACTGGTGGAACTGGTGGAGCTGCTATATCTATAACGAATTCTCAAACTAATCCGTTTTTCCGTGCTGGAACATTTGCTTTAGGAAAAGCTGATATAACTTTGGCAGAAGGTGATAATCTTCAGGTAATAAAAACTAAAATTAATGCTCTTTCAAGCCTTACCGGAGTAACTGCTGAAATATTAAAAGTAGCCGAAAATAGCTATAATCTTAATTTAAAATCATCCAACACAGGTTTGGACTATGCGATAAATCGTTATAACACTGGTGGGCGCGCTCACGATACAAGTGCTGGTGTTATGAAAATGGGCGGAGGAAATGTTACTTTTACGCAAACTCAGGCTGCTGCTGATTCAGAGTTTAAATTGGATGGAGTAACAATAACCAGATCAAGCAACTCAATCGGTGATGCGCTTGATAATGTAACTTTCAGCCTGTTAGGTGATACTAAAACCGCAGCGCCTAGTACATCTTTGAAAGTGGATATAAGCGAAAATAATGATGTTATTAAAAATGGTGTTATAGATTTTTTAAATTCATATAATGATTTACGCTTTTTTATATCTAAGCATGAGCAGCGTGAAGCAGATGGAACTCTAAAGGAAGATGCTATATTAGGTGACGATGCAATTTTGCGTGATGCGCTAAATGCTATAAATACTAGTCTTTCCAAAACTGTTGCAGGTTTAACAGAAGGAAATTTAAAATCATTATTTGAAGTTGGCATTGATACGATTAATTTTCCCGGTGATGATACAAACCCTGCTACAAGTGGTGTTTTTGTTATTGATGAGGCAAAATTTGATAGTGCAATTGAAGCAAAATTTGATCAGGTTCGTAAAATATTTGCATATGATTTTGTTGCTAATTCAAATGATATTTCCGTTTTTAAAAGAAGTAATAAAAGCACATTAACATCTTTTAAAATAGATATTGATATAACAAGAGCTGAATCAGATCAGGTTAGAGTTTTAGATATTAATACCGGGGCTACGTTATTTAATATGACTTTTGATCGCCCTAAAGATAACCGTGGTTTTATTATAGGTACCGGTGGAACACTAAAAGGAAAGGCTGGAACTGCCCTGGAGGGAATGGAGCTGGTATATACCGGAGATGGAACTGATGTTATAACTGTGTCTTCGGCAACTCAGGGAGTTGCTGATTATCTCTATAATTCGCTAGATAACTTTCTTGATGAAAATGGGAATTTGGAATCAACTACTGATTCTCTTAAGACAGAAAATGAAAGAATTCAGGAAGATATGGAAAAGGCTCTGGAGAGAATATCAAAAGAACGTGATCGCTTAATTGCTGAATTTTCAAGATTAGAGACTTTTATTGCCAGTGTTAATAATACATTGAGTTTCTTTGAGGCTGAAAGAGCAGCTCTGACAAGTAGATAACGTTTTGATTAAATTTTTGGGGGAAATATTTATGACATATGACGCTTATAATCGTGCTAATGAAACTGTTGATGGGGTAAAGCAGCTGATAATGCTTTATGATGGTGCTATAAATTTTGCCCAGCAAGCTCGTGAAGCTTTGGTAGAAGAGCGTCATGAAGATCGCTTTAATCTAATCAACAAAGTTTGCGCAATTATGAATGGCTTGCATGAGTGTCTTGATTTTGAAAAAGGTGGTGATGTGGCTCCTGCTTTGAGTGATTTTTATTCATCAATAGATATGCAATTAATCACTATACAACATAATTTTAGCTTAGAACTTTGCGATCAGGTTATCGAGCAAATGAAAAGTATGAGAGATGCCTGGCTGGAAGTGGCTCTTAAAGATAAGAAAAACCAATTGGGTATAGAAGATATTCCTAAAGTTAGCGCTCAAGATAGTGATATAGAGGAAAATAATAATTTAGAGACCTCAGAGGAAGTTTCCGTTGATTTGAGCGAAAATAATAACGCCGAAAATACAGCAGAAAGCTCTAATGGTGCCGGTTATCATATCAGCGCATAGTTTGAAATATATAGATAAGAAAATAAGTAGGTGACAAAACTCTGATTTTGTGGTTTTTTCCTGTTTTTATTCTTAGCTATATATTGTAACTATTGTGCGCATAATAAGTTCTTTTTTAACAGCATTTCTTTTGTTAGTTTTCCTTTTTTCGGGAATATCTTCTGCTAATGAAGAAAATGGATTTCATTATACAGAATTTTCTAAGATTCCTATTCTTCATGAGGGCAGAGTAAAACCGCTGGATTCTTTTGCCAGAATATATTTGCAAATTTTTAACGGTAAGCAACAGATAAACGAAATGGATGCTGTAGCTTGGCTGGCGGAAGTTTTGTTTGATCGGGAAAAATCATATAAAAGACCGATATTTAATATAGCAAATCCACAATTGGCAAAGTTTCTAAAATTGCAGGAGCGAGAAGGGCGCAGATATTCTTTTTTAGAGATTTCAGATTCTTTTTCAAATCAGGAAGAAGCATTGTTAAGTATATTTAAAATCGTTCCACAAAATAGAAGTTTGGAACAAAATCAGATAGTAGATTTATATTTAAAATTAAAGATGTTTAGTGAGATATCTTCATCTCTTTCTCTGCTTTTGCCTGAATTCAAAATTAGCTCTAAAAATTTGGCAGATCAGTTGGATATGGATAATGATAATCTATATAACTATTTTTATATGATTAAAAAACAAGATGTTGTAAGAAATATTTTATCTAAAACATTAAGTAATTCTGGCGGTGATATATCTAAATTAAGCGCTGATGAACAGGAAATTATTTACATATCGTATAAATTAGAGTCAACAAAGAGTGATAGCTATAGCAAATTATTTCGTATAATTCCTCCTCAATGGAATGACAAAAGTGGGGAATGGTTTTCTCCGTGGAGTTTACTTCAGGAGGGTCATGGTTCAACTAATTCTTCTAAATATTTAAAGCTTTGGGCAGATCTTGCAATTTCTTATAAAGAAAAAGATTATGATCGCTGGAGAGAAATTTCCTCAGAGATTAAGAATCAATCATATTTAATGGCGGAAAATTATGCAGATGAAAAAATAGTTTCTTTAGAAGCTAGTTATAATAAATGGGATTTGTTTTATAAAAGCCTGATTTCTTATATCTTAGCATTTTTAGGAATTTTAGCCTCATCAATATTATATAAAAAATATCTGATAAAAGCTTCTACCATTTTCTTGATATTAGGGGCGGGGGCTCATTTGCTGGGAATGGTGATAAGAATGATAATTATGTCACGTCCGCCTGTTACAACTTTATATGAATCTATAATATTTGTTGGCCTGATAGGAGTTATATTTTCCTTAATATTAGAATATAGATATAAAAATGGCATTGGTGTTATTATTGGCTCGGCAATGGGAGCTATATTGCATTTTATTGGAATGAAATATGCCGCTGATGGAGACACTATGGGCGTTCTAATCGCGGTTCTTGATACTAACTTTTGGCTTGCAACTCATGTGGTCACTATAACTATAGGGTATGGCTGCTGTTTTGTGGCCGGGATAATTGCTCATATATATTTAATTTCATCGGTAAGAGCTTCGGCAAATAAAAAATCTTTAAAGAATTTATATAAAAATATGTTTGGCGTAAGTTTGGTCGCTTTGTTTTTCTCTGTTCTTGGCACTATTCTTGGTGGTATATGGGCAGACCAATCATGGGGCCGCTTTTGGGGATGGGACCCAAAAGAAAACGGAGCTATGCTGATATGTTTATGGCTAATATGGATGATTCACGGCAAAATTGCAGGGATTTTTAAGGAGTATTCTTTTGCCATAGGAATGGTGATAACAAATATCATTGTAGCTCTTGCGTGGTTTGGAGTTAACCTACTAAATGTTGGTCTTCATTCATATGGATTCACCGAAGGCATAGCTTTCAATTTAGCTATTTTCTGTGCTATAGAGCTGCTATTTATTTTAATAGTTCACTTCTTGAGGACCGGCAAAAAGTCAGTGATAAAGTAAGTTGCTTTAGACAACTTCCTCTTCTTTATTTGTAAATTTTCTATCCATCTCTGCAAAAGCGTCTTCCCAGCTGCCTTCAGTTGCTGCTTTACTATATTCTGTAACGCGGTTCTCAAAGAAGTTAGCATGCTCAACACCATTTAATATTTCGTCAATCCATGGTAGTGGGTTTTTAGAAATATTATGCATAGGTTGAAGGCCTAATTGTATCAGGCGTCTGTCTCCGATATAGCGGATATATCTTTTGACATCATCGGCGGTCATTCCTTGCAAATCACCCATCTCAAACGCCAGGTCAATAAATGCATCCTCGTGGCTTATGATGGTAGAGCAGGCGACATATAGCTCATGTTGCAACTTCTCATTCCATACTTCAGGATTTTCATGAATGAATGTTTTAAATAATTTAATAATTGAATCGGTATGCAGGCTTTCGTCACGCACAGACCAGGTAACAATTTGCCCCATACCTTTCATTTTATTATGACGTGGAAAGTTTAATAAAATCGCAAAAGATGCAAATAGCTGCAGTCCTTCAGTGAAAGCTCCAAATACAGCCATTGTTTTTGCTATGTCATGCTTACTTTCAACATTAAACTCATTCATATAATCATATTTGTCTTTCATTTCCTTATATTTAAGGAACGCCATATACTCAACTTCTGGCATGCCGATAGTGTCAAGCAAATGCGAATATGCAGCTATATGTACAGTTTCCATATTTGAAAATGCTGAAAGCATCATCTGCACCTCTGTGGGCTGAAATATTCTTGAATAGTGGCGCATATAGCAATTATTTACTTCAATATCAGCCTGCGTAAAAAAGCGGAATATATGCGTTAAAAGATTACGCTCAGCGTCCGTTATTGTATATTTCCAGTCTTTTACATCGTCGCCAAGAGGAACTTCTTCAGGAAGCCAATGAACTTTTTGCTGTATATGCCAAGCTTCATAAGCCCAAGGGTAGTCAAATGGTTTATATATAGGCTTGGCATTTAATAGTGACATTTTATTTCCTGTAAAATTAAAGTTCTATTAGTTTAAATCATTAATATTTTTCTTATCTGTTAATTTAATAACTAATTTTTACTGACAAGAAAGACATTCCTCATATTTATTTGCGTCAAAAGACGCGACTATTTTTTCTTTGTTGATTAATTGACCTACATCTAAAGCCGACTTAGACACTTTTTCAGCCCTTTGAATAGAGGTTGAGCGGCAGTAATAAAGACTCTTTATACCTTTTTTCCAAGCATGGTAGTGTAAGTTATGCAAGTCGCCTTTATGGACATTGCCAGGTAAAAATAAATTAACAGATTGCGCCTGACATATATAAGGAGTTCGATCGGCTGCATGCTCTATTATCCATCTTTGATCTATCTCATAAGCGGTTTTGAAAACTTCTTTTTCTTCTTCATTAAGGAAATCTAAATGCTGCACTGATCCTTCATGTGTAGCAATTGATGACCATGTATCATCAGTGTTTTTTCCTTTTTCTTCAAGTAGTTTTTCCAGATTCTTATTCCTAACTATAAAGGATCCAGATAAAGTTTTCTGGGTAAAGCTGTTGGCTGCATATGGTTCGATACCAGGAGAAGAACTTCCGCATATAATTGAAATTGAAGCAGTCGGCGCTATAGACATTTTATGGGTAAATCTTTCCACTAGTCCTGCTTCTTCAGCGTCAGGGCAAGATCCTAGTTCTTCAGCAAGCTTAATCGATGCTTCATCTGCTTTTTCTCTTATATGTTTGAACATTTTTACGTTCCATATTTTCCCCATAACCGATTCTATAGGAATGGATTTTGCCTGCAAAAAGGAGTGATAGCCCATAACTCCCAGACCTACACTGCGCTCACGCATTGCAGAATAAGCAGCTTTGCTCATTGCAGGAGATGCATTTTCTATAAAATCACTCATAACATTATCAAGCATGCGCATTACATCCTCAATAAATATAGGATCTTCATGCCATTCATCCCATTTTTCCAGATTAAGTGAAGATAAGCAGCACACTGCAGTTCTATCATTTTCAAGATGATCAAACCCTGTTGTTAAAGTTATTTCACTGCATAAATTTGAAGTTTTTACCTGCAATCCCAAGCGTTTATAGCTTTCAGGAAGATGCTTATTAATATTATCAGAAAATAATAAATATGGCTCACCAGTTTCAAGGCGTGCTGTAAGTATTTTAACCCATAAATCGCGAGCTTTCATTATAGATACAACTTTTCCTGTATTAGGGCTAGTCAATTCCCATATATCATCGCGTTCAACGGCTTCCATAAATTTATCAGGAATTACAATTGCGTGATGTATATTTAATGCTTTGCGGTTTGGATCGCCGCCTGTTGGTCTGCGAAGATCAAGAAACTCTTCAATTTCAGGGTGGCTGACAGGAAGATATACCGCAGAACTTCCTCTGCGCAACGATCCTTGGGATATAGCAAGAGTCATGGAATCCATAACTTTAATAAAAGGTACTATGCCGGAAGTTTTGCCATTTCCTCTAACTGTTTCACCAATTGATCTTAGATTTCCCCAATAGCTGCCAATTCCGCCTCCGCGAGCTGCAAGCCATACATTCTCATTCCACAGATCAACAATGCCGTTCAGGCTATCTTGTGACTCATTTAAAAAACATGATATCGGCAAGCCGCGATTAGTTCCGCCATTGCTCAATATTGGCGTTGCTGGCATAAACCAGTGTTTACTCATATAATCATAAAGACGCTGTGCATGATCTTCATTATCGCCATAATGAGCTGCAACGCGTGCAAAAAGACCCTGGAAGGTTTCTGTGCCTATTAAATAACGATCTGCCAATACAGCTTTTCCAAAATCAGTAAGATTATCATCACGAGATGGATCAGTTTTTATAGAATCAATACTTACAGTCATTATACACCTTCCTATTTTTTATTCTTACATAGCAAACCTAAAAACAATTTGCTGAAATTAAAGTCTTTAGCGTGTTTTTAGGTCATGCAACTACTTGCCGCCTTTTGCTGCCTAGCCACAATTGTATATATCTGCTCCTTTTTAGTCTATAGAAAAATTATACATATAGTATTATTTTTTTCTTGACCCCCTATATATAGTGTTTATTTGCGTTTCTACTTTTAGGGTGGGAATTCATCATAATATTATAAATATGCTTGTGTAACCCCCTTCTTCTTATAAAAGGCAAATATCTAGTGGATAGTTTTGGGGATAATTTTTGAATATATTGAAGTATAAGGGTTTTAGGAAATTTGCTCCTTAAAAATAAAATAAAATAATTTTTAATTTGCAATAAAACTGTAATAATTATTCTGTATAAATTTTTGTTGAACAAAACTTGTTTGTTTTGTATGTATGTGATTTAAAGATTAAAATTGTGATTAAGGTATATTATGGCTTTGACTTCGTCTGATGTTGTAAATGCTGGCATAACTAGTACATTCGTTCTTTCTAACTGTCCTGCTGCTCCGAACTCTGTAGCGGGTGGCTACACTCACGATATGCCTGCTATAACTGCAGCTCCAACTCGGGGACAGCCTACTGATGTTCAGGCTAATTCATTTCAAGCTAATTCATTTCAAGCTAATTCATTTCAGCCAAGTTGGGGCGGTGGTCGCGGTTAACTAATACGCAAAAAATTATAGGTGTTTTAAGCCATTTTTTCTAAGGCATAATTTTTCTTTTTTGCATTGTTTTTTAGGCTATTCTAAGCATTTTTACATGACACTTAAAATATAACTCCCTATAAGAGCAAGTTGGAGAAAGTGCTGACACTCTCGGATTGTCTTTGCACTTTTTCTCCAGACTATTTCTACTACCTTAATGCATAATTATTTGCCAATCAGCAGCGTTTGCGTGATTAATGGCGATGAATTCCATCTATAATAGTGGATTGTGGTTGATTCAGCATTGAGATTTTGCTATAAAATCTTTCTAAAAATATGAGCTTTAGGTATTTTCCAACAGGCTTTACTATATTATAAAAAATTAATACAGGTTTAAACGGGTTTAACATGACTAAAAAAATCCTAGTTCTTGCAGGTGATGGAATTGGTCCGGAAGTAACAAATCAGGCGATACGCATAGTAGATTGGTTCAATAAAAATAAAAACACTGATTTTGAAATTGATCATGCCCTTATTGGTGGCATAGCATATGATGAAACAGGAAATCCGCTTCCTGAAGAAACTATAACAAAAGCTAAAGCTTCTAATGCTGTTTTACTGGGAGCTGTTGGTGGACCAAAATGGGAGCCTTTGGATATTTCTGTACGCCCTGAAAAAGGACTGCTTGGGATTCGTAAAGAGTTAGGTTTATTTGCAAATTTACGTCCGGCAATAGTTTTCGATGAGCTGGCTGATGCCTCAAGTCTAAAGAGAGAGTTGGTGTCTGGCTTGGATATAATGATTGTGCGTGAATTAACTGGCGGAATTTATTTTGGCCAGCCGCGCGGAATTGAGGATTTACCTGATGGTCAGCGCAAAGGTTTTAATACTCTGGTTTATACAACTAATGAAGTTGAGCGTATTGGCCGAGTTGCGTTTGAATTAGCGAAAAAACGCGATGGCAGATTATGTTCTGTCGATAAAGCAAATGTTTTAGAAGCAACTGAGTTCTGGCGTGAAGAGATGATAAAACTTCATAAAGCAGAATATTCTGATATTGAGCTTAGCCATATGTATGTTGATAATGCTTCTATGCAATTGGTTCGCGCGCCAAAGCAATTTGACGTGATTGTAACAACTAATATGTTTGGCGATATTTTATCTGATTGCGCGGCAATGCTTACAGGTTCGCTTGGTATGCTTCCTTCGGCTTCATTAGGTGAGGCGGGAACTCCTGGTTTATATGAGCCTGTACATGGTTCGGCGCCTGATATCGCAGGTAAGAATATAGCAAACCCAATTGCTACTATATTAAGCCTATCTATGATGTTACGCTATAGCTTTGATCTTAAAAAAGAAGCTGATTTGCTGGAAAATGCTATCAAGAAAGTTTTAGCTGAAGGTTATCGTACCGCAGATATTATGCAAGATGGCGCAAAACAAGTAGGCACTAGCGATATGGGTGATGCTATAATAGATGCGCTTGAAAAAAATGGATTTTCTAAGACAGAAGCCGCTTAAATATAATATATAAATAAGGTATTATAATGATTCGTCTGATTTTGCTTAGTTTGTCATTTCTTATTTTATCATGTGAATCAATTCCTGGTGAGGTGCGTTTCTTAGGAAGCCTGCCTGATGTGCCAAGTGATCCTTTAAGTAGCTATAGTAATATGTCAGAAGAAGAGCTTGAAAAAGCTGCAAATAACGGCGAAGCTGAGGCTATGTATCTTTTGGGCAGTAGCTTATGTTGTGGAGCCAATACAAGTAGCGCTGAAGATTTTAGGGGATATGAGCTAATGTGCGAGGCTGCTAAAAAAGGCCATGCACGAGCTCAATATCGCTTGGGTCGTCTTTTTGAAAAAGGCATCAGCATGAAAGAAATTAACAAATATGGCGAAGAGGCCTTTGCAATTCCGCGGGATATACCAAAAGCATATATGTGGTATATTGTTGGAGAAGATTCGCATTATGAGTTATCCATGCATGCAAAAAAACGCTTAAAAAAGAAGATGAATTTCGATCAATTGAATCAGGCTTTGCGTTTATATAAGGCCTGGGATACTCAAATATGCACGAATCCAAGTTCTTAATATTTTACTTAATTTTCATAAAATGTAACATTTTTTTATATAATACTTGATTTTTACTCGAAGTTTTACCATCCTAGGTATAATAGAAACATAAAGAAGGAGATTAAAGATGGAACTCCATGCTGATAATGATAATGTCGCTACTCTGGAAAAAGATGTTATTAACCGCGCAATAATTTCTCTTAAAAAAGCTATTATAGAAAAAGATGGTCTTTTTATAGAAGAATCTTTGAGTAATATTATAAATGAAGTTAAGAGGAGTGGCGGTAACTCTGAGGATGTTATAAGTCTCATTGAAGAAGGCAATATATTATTAAATAATGAGGCCAGACTTCGCGAATGGATAGAAAATCAATTTGATTAGCTATGTTTTTATTTTAGGATTATTTTGAAAAGTCGACAGAAATCAATCTGCCGGCTTTTCCTTTGACTAATCTAAGTTTCTTTCAACTGCATCTAAAAATCCAAACATATCAACCACGTTTTCAGTTTCCGGATTTTTAGTTTTTCCATGCAAGTCACCTGTGATTGTTCCGCTATCAACAGTTTTCACCAAAGCAATTTTCATTCTGTTGGAATATTCCATAAGTTCTTGGCTGCCTTCACGCTCAGCAATAACTTCCAAAGCATTGGCAACGGCATATATTAATGCAGCTGGATTAAATAAGGCCTCTTTTCCTTTGCTTGCTAAATATTTTCTATAAAGATCCGGTGCTGTTCCGTGCGGAGCCTCAAAAAGCATTGTTCCATCAGCGCTTGCGATGATTGAACTTGCAGTGGCAAGACTTCCGCCTAAAGCTGCTGTTATATCTGAGAAAATATCTCCATCCATATTTAATGCACTATATAAAGCGTTGCGCGGCGGATCTGTTATCATTTTGCGAATTTGCTTTGATGGAGTCATCATCATCAAAGGAGGAGGTGTTTTTCCGCCTTCTGATAATTCATCGCGAACTTCGTTTATTATATCTCCAAATAAAGCGTCATACGCCATATATTCTCTTTTTAGACCAAAATATATTTCCTGATCTTTTTTCTTAGCTGCTTCAAATGATTGTCTTACCCAATCTTTAATAGCTGAAGCGTCATTACTCATTAATATCATTGGATCACCAGATTTTACTTCTCTTGAGTGCAAAATTCTTTGGCCAATCATCAATGTTATTATGCCATTGTCAGGTGCAGGCGCGTTATAGCTTCCATATTGGTCGCCACCACCAGCGCTCATTCTTGAAATTGCAGTTTGATGAGTTCTTTGCGGTATTCCATATTTTTTCAAAGACTCAACCAGCTTATGCATTTTACGACCTGAAGTATTATCAGGAATACCCCAAAGTGCGTTTTTTGGAGGGTTAGACACAATCATCGCAGCTTGCGCGTCAATTAGCCCATATTCATAAGTAAGCTCTTTTGCTTTGAAAATTCCCTCAAATTCTTCATGAAAAACTTTATCAACAATATCCCTTATAGCTCCGTCATAACCGGGCATAACTGTGTCTTTAAGTCCAACATAAGCCGGGCGATCTTCATCAGCTGCTCTTTGGAAAAACTCCCTTGCCCAATCACATATTTTATCAGTGTCATTAGTTGCCAATAAATATGGATTACCTTTTTGAATAGGGCGAGTGTGAAGAGTGTGATTTATTCCTTTGCTATCGATAAATGATAATTTTAATATACCACTAAATTGCGAAACTCTGTTGAAGCTCCCCAATAATCCGCCTGAGTCCATTGTAATAACGTCAATATTTTGATTTTTCCAATCAGGAATAATACTTTTTAAATTTTTAAACGGTATATCTTCACGAGTTATATTTCCGGCGATTCCCTTTCTTATAGTACCATTTGGTGATTTCTTAGATAAAGGATGCAATGTATTTGGAGATAGTTTATAGCCTTCTTTTTTTAGATCTTTTATAAACTCATCTAGTTGTTTTTTGTTTACTGTAATACCAGCATTTTTTATTCCAACCTTATATATAAGAAGAGCATCAATAGCCTCCTGAACAATTGCTCCGTTGGTGCGAAGGCGATTTTTTGCTGATAAATCAATCTCATGTAGCTTTATGTTAAGCTTTGATCTAACAAATTGTTCGATTATTTTTTCAAATGCGACTTGAGCCATTTCGTCACCATGTAAGATAACTAACTCCCCAGAAACATTGATTTTACGGCTCATTTCTTTCCCCATTATTTAATATTCTATAATGTATATTATAGATAAAAAGTTAATTATAGATTAATAATATTAATATTATTTCAACTATTTTTTGTCTGTTCCCAACAGACCTTCAACCGCTTTGAGTGGCAGGCCAAGAACGCCTTTTGTTATATTGAGTGGCAATCCTAGTATGTTTTTAGTTACATTTCCTAATGATAAAACGAAAAGTTTTGCACCAATGCCTTCAAGTTTCTGTTCTAAAGTTTTTACGATCAGTGCTGATAGACCTTTTGCTGATATGGGTGAATTATCTGTTCCAACCTTTTCTAAATATATGTCAGGAACATTTATAGTATGTTTTGCTCCAAGAGGCACTACCTTTTCGGCTAAGTCAATTACTCCTGATTCTATGGATAATTGATCAATTACAAATTTCTTTTCAGGCGAAGATTTGCTTTTGTCATCTTTGGGTTTTGCAGCTTTATTTTTAGAGTTTTGCACAATAACATCGACATTTGAAACTCCATTTAGCATTTCCAAATTTAAATGAGGTTTTGCCAGCTCTACTTTGTAAATTTTTATTTTATCTGAAAATATGCTTCCATTATCAATATGTATAAATAATTTATCTAATTTAAATAAAGAAGGGGATTTATAACCTTCTGGATTATGTATGACGAGACCTTCAACATTTAACTGACCTATAAATGGCATAAACGTTAATTCTGCTATGGTTACTTTTGTTCCTGTATATTGTGATATATAGCTAACAGCCTTTTCTTTTAATATTTTATGTATAGGCAGTGATAAAAATATAAAATAAGAAATTACCATGAATGTAATAATTGAAGTAATTGCAATAATTAGTTTTCTTGATTTGGCCATTTTATAACCTCTCATTTTATTATTAAAGTTACAGTATTTTTAATTTTTGCTTCGTTAATTTTCAGATTGCCCAAGATATTACAAATATTTATTGTATTTAATCTTATCGCAAAAGAATGTAGCCAAGGCTAACATTTATATCTTAACAATAAGTTATCATCTTGTTATGCGCGTGGCTAGAGTAAACCATGTATTATATAACAAAAAAGCACTCCCAAATTGAAAGTGCTTTTTTAAAATTTTTGTAGAAAAACAAATATTAACGAGAGTAAAACTCAATAATAAGATGTGGTTCCATCAAAACTGGATAAGGAATATCAGTTAAGCCTGGAGTTCTAACAAATTTAGCAGTCATTTTTTTAGGATCTGCATCTACATACTCAGGAACCTCACGATCCGGATTTTGAATAGATTCTAAAACCATAGGGATTTCACGAGACTTTTCTTTAACTTCTATAACATCACCTTCTTTAAGGCGGTAGCTTGCTATGTTAGCTTTTTTACCATTAACCTTAACGTGATTATGGTTAACAAATTGACGAGCTGCAAATATAGTTGGAACAAAGCCAGTTCTATATATAAATGCATCAAGACGGCTTTCTAGCAAACCAACAAGGTTTTCACCAGTATCACCACGCATTCTTTCAGCTTCTTTAAATATACGACGGAATTGTTTTTCGGTTATATCGCCATAATATTTACGTAGCTTTTGTTTTGCCTGTAATTGTTTTTTATAGTCAGAAGCCATACCGCGACGACCATTAGGGCCATGCTGACCAGGTGCATAATTGCGTACTTCTACAGGATCTTTAGCGCGTCCCCAAAGGTTAACACCAAGACTACGGCTTGTGGCAAATTTACGTTTTTGACGTTTAGACATAATATATTTCCTTTATTTTCGTGTTATTCTAAAAAAGTTCTCTCATATCCACACGAACAGATAAGAAAAAACTTGGAGCAAACCATATATAAAAATAGTGTAAAGTCAACAAAAGCCTTTACTTTAGTATTGATTATGCCTCACCTTGTATATTTACTTTCAATACGGCATCATCTTCATCATATAAAACTTTGAAAACTATATATTTTTCGTTAGACATATAGCCTTCCAAAGGTGTTGCTACAATTTCCCAAAGTCCAAAAGTGGAAACATCAGCTACTCCATGAAAAAGAGCTCTTGCATATGTACTACCATGTTTGCGACGCTGAACTCTATAAATAACAGACTCTTTACCGTCGTTTTTCTTCTTTTCAAGTATTTCAGCGCCTAATGTTAAAAAGCATTCTTTTGATTTGCATGATCTTACATCCTCAATTGATGCTCCGTCGTTTTTTGCAGCCTTATAAACTGAGCAGGATGTAAGTAATAAAAGTGATAAAGTTATAAATATAATTTTTTTAAACATTTGATACCCTCTGGGATTTAAATTAAGATGATGCCGTTTAATTTAATATTTGTTAATTGTCAACATATAGCTACTAATAGGGGCTTTAAATCATTTTTGATTGTACTTTACATTTTAATATATAGGTGCAAATAGTTTGTAACTATGCTAAATAAACGACAAAATATTTTTACATAAAAGGTTTTATGACGCGTTATAAATGTATTGTTGAGTATGATGGCACAAATTTTCATGGTTGGCAGCGGCAAAATGGTTTTTCCTCCATACAGCAATCCATTGAAGAGGCGATTGTAAAATTTGCACAAGAAGAGGTTGAAGTTTATGCCTCAGGACGTACTGATGCGGGGGTTCATGCGCTGGGTCAAGTCATACATTTTGATATAAACAAAGAAATGCCAAAAGAAAATGTTATGGGCGCTTTGAATTATCATTTACGTCCTAATCCTATAGCTATTTTGGATATAGAAGAGGTAGATAAAGATTTTCATGCAAGATTTGACGCGAAAGAGCGCTCATATATTTATAAAATGGTAACCAGAAGGGCTCCTTTAGCTTTGGATGTTAATAGAGTATGGCAGTTGCCGCGCGAACTTGATATTGATTTAATGCAAGAAGCAGCAGAATATTTTATTGGAAAGCATGACTTTACCAGCTTTAGAGCAGTAAGATGTGAAGCTAAATCTCCTGTTAAAACTATAGATGAGTTAACAATATCAAGAAAAGATGGCTATATTATAGTGTGTATAAGAGCAAAATCTTTTCTTCATCATATGGTAAGAAATATTGTTGGAACTTTAAAATTAGTTGGCGATGGCAGGTGGAGCCCTCAGCAAGTCAAAGATGCAATAGATGCAAAAGATCGCCGCGCAGCCGGGCCAACAGCTCCGGCTCACGGTTTATATTTTGAAAAAGTGGTATATTAAGTCCACTCAATATCAAACAGACGTTTATGCTCTTCTATTGCAAAGCGGTCAGTCATGCCTGATATGTAATCTACCACAATTTCAGCGCGTATTTTATCATCAGCGCCGATAGTTTTTTCGCGCCATATTGATGGAAGACACTCTGGCTCTTTATGCAATTTCTCAAATAAATCGCTTACAATACGACGCGCCTTAGATGTCATGCGACATACTTTATAGTGACGATACATATTTTCGCGCAGAAATTCTTTCATAGTGCGAACATTTGCTTCCATAGTTTTAGAGAAAGTAACAACCGGCTGATTAAGATTTCTTATATCTTCAACAGTTTTAATATTAAATTCTTTTATATTTAATGCAGTTTGGCGTGTTAAATCAACTATCATGCGATTAATTATGCGGCGACTGGCTTCATTAATCAGGCGATCCGATGCAAGTCCCGGAAATTCATTTTCCAGCTCACGGAACATATTGCCAATCATGGGTAGTTTTTTTAAATCTTCTATGCTGAAAAGCTGTGCACGCAAACCATCATCAATATCATGGTTATTATATGCTATATCATCAGCATATGATGCAATTTGAGCTTCTGCCGAAGAAAATTTATCAAGTTCTAAATCCTGCTTGGCATTATATTCAGCTATAGCACGTGGAACATTGCCATTATAGCGCTCTTTATTGCGGTTTTTACCAATCAGTGGCCCATTATGCTTAACAACACCGTCAATCACTTCCCAGCTTAAATTTAACCCATCAAAAGCAGCATATTTATGCTCTAATTCAGTAAGAAGTTTCAATGATTGTGCATTATGATCAAATTTGCAGGTTTTTTTACATAACTCCTGCAAAACCTCTTCTCCTGCATGACCAAAAGGAGCGTGCCCTAAATCATGAGAGAGAGCCAAAGCTTCAGACAGGTCTTCACATAGCCCTAAGCTGCGGCTGATTGAGCGCGCAATTTGAGCAACTTCCAATGTGTGAGTAAGTCTTGTTCTGTAGTGATCACCTTCGTGATTTACAAAAACCTGAGTTTTATACTCAAGACGACGAAATGCAGTTGAGTGAATTATACGATCGCAATCTCTTCTAAATGCAGACCGAGTATTGCTTTCTTCTTCTTTTATAAGTCTTCCGCGCGATTTTTCTACAAAAGTAGCATATGGCGCTAAAAAATGCTGTTTTGTGTTGAATTCGTTAGCTGTATCATTAGCAACCCTAAGGGGCATAGTTAAATTTAGCTCTGAAGTCATAATTAAACTACCTGATTTATTTTTAAATAACACTTATAATATATAAGCATTTACTGTATAAATGGTAGTGTTTTATGCAAATTTAATTAAATTATATTACAAATATGACTGATAATGGTTCAAATTTTAAAGTTACTGACAGCGCAGCAAAGAGGATAGGGGAGCTTCTGGCCGAAGAAGAGGATAAGTCGGTTAAGTTTCGTATTACCGTTTTGGGTGGTGGTTGCTCAGGTTTTCAGTATAATTTTGATTTTAGCAATGAAAAAAACGATGATGACCATGTTTTTGCAAATAATGGTATTGAAGTTTTGATAGATGATACCTCCATGGAGTTTTTAGATAATTCGCAAATTGATTATGTGCAAACTCTTGGTTCAGCGGCTTTTGTAATCTCAAACCCAAATACTACGGCTGAATGCGGATGCGGAAATAGCTTTTCTGTCTAGTTTTTAAATAATTTTGGCATTTTTATAACTAAATGTATTAAAAGGCCAATGCATATTACAATACTTGATATATAGGGAAAGAGGCGTCCGGCGTTATTTACAACCGCCAGAACGGTAGCTTTTCTATTGTCTTCGGTTTCTAGAAAAGATGATTGAAATAAAGTATATCCCCGATATCTAAGTGGATTATTCATATATATTTGGGTATTCCATTTATTATCTTCGTCGATTAGCTCTACATCAGATTTGTATGATTTTGGAATGTCGGTTCCCGGGTGTAACTTTTTTTCAAATTTATTTAGATGTATTTTAAAGGGTAAATATGTACGTATTTTTCTTATTCCAAAAGAATATTTATCACCCATTACCTCAATTGAAGGAGGGATGAGCATATTTTCAACAATAATAAGCTCTTTATCATTAATTTTTATTTTTAATCCAGCTATATTTGTTTCTTCATCTTTGTTTAAATTTAGCTGCTCTAGCTTGGTTGAAGATATTTTGCTATTTCTGTAGTAATTCTTGATATCGATATTAAATGGAATTTTATCTGACTTTAAAACATCATTTTCGATAAATTTAGATTGTGGAAAATATTCAACAGGCTCAACTTTATCTTTGTTGTGTTTTACTATTAACAGCTCTTTTTTGTGATAGTCAGAAATATAGTCGGAGCTTTGGCCTTCATATATCACCATTGAGCCTTCATAGCTGAAAATAGCAGTTATAAAGCTACCTATTAATAATACCAAAGCGCCGATGTGAATAATTATGCTTCCTGCGTGCTTTTTATTCCACGGGCTTATAAATATTAATTTTGCCGCAAGACCAATAGCGATTATTGCCATTGCACTATATCCGCCCGGAAGAGGAATTGGGCCTATCCAAAAAATAAATTTTGAGAAAAACATATTTTGAGCATTATATAGACCTATATATTTTTGTGCGATTGTGCCTATCAGCAAAATAATCATTAACCATAAAAGGCTATAGAAAAAAAATTCAGTCCTTGCTGCGAAATGTCCAATTTTTTTGATATTGAGCATTATGTTTATGATTTAGTTTTTTTCTTTGGCTTTTCTTTATCTTCTTCGTCGCTGTTATCGCTAAGTTCGTTGCGTAAATTTTTAACGCCTTTGCCAACATCACCCATAACTTTAGGTAATTTTCCTGCCCCAAAAATAACAAACACGATTATAAGT